>CAZMDT010000360.1:0-3442 GCA_964564965.1 uncultured Planctomycetaceae bacterium
GGGCCTTGCCCCGGTCTTTCGCAATCCAGCGTTTTGTTCCCATTCGAACACCGGCGTCATCAACCCGTGCCTCACTTACATAAAGATTGTCAACCTCCGCCTGCCGCTCATCGGCGTCCGCCACCGCGCATTTAAGGACCTTATCCATCATCGACGCCGCTCGCTTGCGGGTAAATTTCAGAATATCCATAGCGTCCTGCACACTTCGACCTACTATGAGCTGCGACACCAAACGAGCTTTACTCGGTGACATCGGCGCATACTTGTAAGATGAACGCCAGTCCGTAATATCGTTCTCCTCGACCGATAGTGCCGTCGCCAGACGCTGTACGTCACCGCGACGCGGTATGGGCTTGAGTAAGCCCTTCTGCCAGTTCCTGATGGCGGACATCGCCTGCTTGCGGTTCAGGCCGCCGCGGCTAATCTGCCCTGCCAGCTGCTCAATGTCGGCATTGCGCTTGATATAGACTTCCCTGAATTTTTTCGTACTAAGCATCGCCGCTTATCTTCTTATAAAAATTCAACACTGACTACGTCGCTATCCTCTTGCTCGAATGTCCCTTAAACGTCCGCGTCGGCGAGAACTCGCCCAGCTTGTGCCCGACCATGTCCTCGGTCACGAACACCCGGTTGAACGTCTTGCCGTTGTGCACGAGGAACGTCTGCCCGATGAACTCGGGCACGATGGTGCAGGCGCGGGCCCAGGTCCGGATGGGCTCGCGGCTGCCGGCCGCCTCAGCCCGCTGGACCTTCCGGAACAGCTTCTCTTCGACGTAGGGGCCTTTCTTGGCGCTTCGTGTCATTTGCCGCGGTTCTCCGTATTCGTCCTAGAGCGAGAGCTGCCCGCTCCGGACGTTCCGCCGTCGGCGGAGGATCAGCTTGTTGGTCACCTTGCGGCGCTTGCGGGTCTTGCCGCCCTTGGCGAGCTTGCCCGTGGGCGACACGGGGTGGCGCCCGCCGGAGCGCCGCCCCTCCCCCCCGCCCATCGGGTGGGCAACGGGGTTCATCGCGGAGCCCCGGACGTGCGGGCGCCGCCCGAGGTGGCGCTTCCGCCCCGCCTTGCCCAGACGCACGCCCTGGTGCTCGGCGTTGCCCAGCCGGCCGATCGTCGCCCGGCACAGGGCGTTGACCATGCGCACCTCCCCGGACGGCAGCACCAGGTGGGCCATTTTGCCCTCCTTGGCGGCGATGCGTGCGGCCTGCCCGGCTGCGCGCACCAGCTTGCCGCCCTGCCCGGGGTTCAGCTCGATATTATGGATCTCCAGCCCGGCGGGGATTCGCGCCAGGGGGAGGCAGTTTCCGAGCCGGGGCTCGGCGGACCCGCCGGAATGCACTTTCTGCCCGACGCGGAGGCCCGCCGGCGCGAGGATGTACCGCCTGTCGTCGTCGTCGTACTGCACGAGGGCGATGTTGCAGGTGCGGTTGGGATCGTACTCGATGGTGAGCACCTCGGCGGGCATGTCGTCCTTGTCCCGGCGGAAGTCGATGACGCGGTAGCGGCGCTTGTTCCCGCCCCCGCGGTGCCGGGCCGTGATCTTGCCGCTGTGGTTCCGTCCGCCGCGCTTCTTCATGGGGCGCAGCAGCGACTTCTCCGGCGTCTGCGACGTCACGGCCTCGTGCGTGTTCACCGAGCTGTTTCGCCGTCCCGCCGACGTCCGCTTGTATGTCTTGATCGCCATCGTCCGCGCCTCGCGTCCGTCAGAACAGGTCGATGCGGTCGTCCTCGCGCAGCACGACGACCGCCTTCTTCCAATGGCTGGTGGTGCCCCACTTGTACCCGGACCGGCGGGGCTTGCCCTTCCGGTTCGCCGTTCGCACCCGCACCACCTTCACGTTGTAGATCTTCTCCACCGCCTGCTTGATCTGTGCCTTGTTGGCGTCGGGGTTCACCTGGAACGCGTACGCGTTCCGCGTCTCCGACTGGTGCGTGCCCTTCTCCGTGACCAGCGGGCGGATGATGATGGTGTAGATTTCGTCCTTCACGGGCCCGCCTCCCCGGCCGCCGGCGCCGTCCCGCCGACGAGGGCCGGCATCGCCTCGGCCGTCACGACCATCTTCTGCCGCGTCGCCACCTCGAACGCGTTCAACTCGTCGGCCGTGCGGACCGTCAGATCCCGCAGGTTGCGGGAACTGAGGTACACGTTGCGGTCGCGCTGCGCCAGCGCCAGCAGGCACGAGCGGTTGATCTTGAGGTTCTTGAGTACCGCGGCCATCTCGGCCGTCCGCGGGGCCTCCAGCTTCAGCCCCTCCACCACCAGCAGGTCGTCGCCGAGAATCTTGGCGAGGATGGCGGCATTGAGGGCGGCCCGGCGCATTTTCTTGGGCAGCCGCTGGCGAAAGCTGCGCGGCCGCTTGGCGAACGCCACCCCGCCGCCCCGCATAACGTTCGTGCGCACCGGGCCGCGCCGGGCGTTGCCGGTGCCCTTCTGGCGGAAGAGCTTGCGGGTCGAGCCGACGACCATGCCGCGCGACCTCGTGGCGGCGGTGCCGCGGCGCTGGTTGGCGTGGTACGCCACGATCACCTGCTTCAGCAGCGCGACGTTGACCTCGCCACCGAGGACGGCCTCGTCCACCGCGACGCTGCGGACCTTTTCGCCGCTCGTGTTGTATACCGGCACTTCCAGCATGGGGGTCGTCCCGGGGGCCTCTAGCCCCTGGCCGTCTTGCTCACCCGAACGATCACGTATCCCCCGTTCGCGCCGGGGACGGATCCTTTGATGAGCAGCAGGTTATTCTCCTTGTCCACGCCGACGAGGCGGTGGTTGCGGGTGGTGCGGAGGACGTCGCCCATGTGCCCGGCCATCCGCTTGCCCTTCTTGGGCTTCGGGCCCGTGCCGCGTTGGGTGGCGTGCGAGCCGATGGAGCCGGGGCTGCGGTGCTTCCGCTCCACGCCATGCGAGGCGGCCTGGCCCCCGAACCCGTGCCGCTTCATTCCGCCGGCGAAGCCCTTGCCCTTGGTCGTGCCGATCACGTCCACGAACGACACGTCGTCAAAGATCCCGACGGTCAGGCGCTGCCCCGGCGCGAGGTCCGCCGGCGCCGCCACCAGACGCACCTCGCGCGTGAACCGCTTCGGCTTCACGCCCGCCTTCGCGGCATGCCCGATCTGCGGCTTCGCCGCCCGGTGCGTCTTGACGTCCTCGTAACCGATCTGCACGGCGTTGTAGCCATCGGTCTCGACGGTCTTGACCTGCAGGACGTCGCACGGCCCGGCCTGGACGACGGTCACCGGCTGCAGCCGGCCTTCGCCATCATAGACCTGCGTCATGCCGATCTTCTTGCCCAACAACGCCGTGACCATGGTGCCCTATGCCTTGATCTTGATGAACACGCCGGCCGGCACCACGAGGCGGTTCAGCGCCTCGATCGTGCGGACGGTCGGCTCGTAGATGTCGATGATTCGCTTGTGGGTTCGCATTTCGAACTGCTCGCGGGACGTCTT
>CAZMDT010000361.1:0-2723 GCA_964564965.1 uncultured Planctomycetaceae bacterium
GAGGAGGTCAAGCAGGGCAGCAAGATCGCCGAGCCGCTGTCGGGCCAGTCGCTGCTGCCCCGCAACGTCGTGCAGATGATTTCCGCCGGCGAGGAATCCGGCAACCTGGGCGCCGTCCTCCAGGACGTTGCCGATTTCTACGCGAAGGAGCTGCGCAGCACGATCAAGGCGGTCACCGCCATGATCGAGCCCCTTATGATCGTCGTCATGGGTGTCATCGTCGGCTTCATCGCGATGAGCATCATCCTGCCGATCTTCAAGCTGTCCAGCCTTGTTAAGCACTGACGGAGGAGAAACCGAGGTGACGTGATGAGACGAACAACTTCCCGAGGCGCCCGCGACAGGCGGGCCCGGCCGGTTCGCCGGCACGGGCTGACGCTCATCGAGGTCGCGGCCGCCACCGCCCTTGTGGGGATCGGCGTCACGGCGCTCATGGTCGCCACCGGGTCCACCACCCGGGTCAACGACGCCAGCCGAAAGCTCACCCAGGCCGTCTTCCTCGCCCAGGAAATCCGCGAGTGGACCCTCAAGCTCCCCTTCTCGGACCCCGACCCGGGGGACCAGGGCAACCCGCCCGGCCCCGACGGGTCCGACCCACAGAACTTCATCGACGATCTGGACGACCTATCGAACTGGGACGGCAACGGCATCACCTACAGCCCGCCCCGAGACGGTCAGGGCTACCCGATCGGCAACATGGACGGCTGGTCCCAGACGATCGCTCTCACCTGGCGCCATCCCGACGACCTGTCGCAGACGGTCGCGGCGGGCGCCAGCGACATCATCAACGTGCACGTGGACGTGGTGTTCGGGGACAAGACCATCGTGGCCAGCGATTGGCTGGTCGTGAGGAGGCAAGGGGAATGACGCGCAGGCACCGGGCATTCGACCATCGCCGCCGGGGAGCGGCCTACATTGTCGCGCTGGTGCTGATGACGGTGTTCGCCACGCTCGCCGTGGGCGTGGCGAGCATGACGGACGTGTCGCTTCAGCAGGGGCGCAACGATCGGCGGGCGCTGGACGCCCGCCTGGCGGCCGAGAGCGGCATGGCGTACGCCGTCCTGATGCTGCGGGACTGCGAGAGCGAGCCGACGCTCACCGAGCTGCCGGACATGCTGGAGGTGGTCCACGACCACCTGACCGAGAAGCTGCCAAACAACGAGGTGGTGCTCTACGAGGCCACGCCGGGCGACCCTAACGGCTATCGCGAGGTGCAGGTGACGGACGTGGCGATGCCGGGGTCGCACACGTGCGAGTTCCGCGTGTGCGTCTCGGCGGTCGACCCGGACGGCAAGCCCACGGCGCTGCAACTCGTCGTGACGGGGCGCTCCGAAGACATCAGCCGCAGCGTCGGCATGCGCTTCGACGTCAGCGTCAACAAGCAACTGCTGCACTACGCCTTCGTCAGCTCCGTGCGCATCATCGCCCGGGGCAACGTCCAGATCAACGGGCCGATCTCGAGCAGTTGGCGCCGGCAGCTCATCCCCATCGAGAACGACCCCGACGGAGACTACCGCAACCACGTCGTGTACCCGCTGGACATCAACCTGACGTCGGACGGGGTGATCGACGGGACGATCGGCACGACGATGAGCCCGGCGGACTTCACCGGCGAGGCGAGCCAGGGCGACTACGACTTCCACAGCGGCCTCAAGCGCGACGGCAGCCAAGATGCGGGGCTCCTCGGCCAGATGTCCTACAACGAGCCCGAGGTCACCCACCTGAAGACCGAGGACTTCGACACCTCGCCGCTGAAGGCGATGACGAGCGTGGCGAACCTGCCGGCGCCGGACGCCACGCACGTGAGCCTGGGCATGTGGGGCCTGTACGGCGACCGGTGGGACAGTCACGACGGCGAGAGCAAGCCGGCGCTGCACGACATCTGCGTGCCGAAGGGCACCAACCCGCACTTCAGGAACTGCACGTTCACCGGGATCACGTACATCGAGGTCGACGAGCAGACGAACAACCCCTCCTCCAGCAACCAGAACGGCGTGGTCTTCGAGAACTGCACGTTCGAGGGGCCCATCATCACCGGTGTGCCGAAGCGCATGCGATGGGACTACAACAGCATGGAGTTCCGCGGGCAGACGCGCTTCAAGACGAGCATGATCCAGGCCGCCCTCGGGGGCGTGACGCTGATGGCCCCCAACTACAACGTCAACATCGGCGGCAGCGAGGGCGGCGGCGGGGAGGGCGATTCCGACGTCTGCGGGCTCGTCATCGGCGGCGTCGTCGACCTGTACAACGATATTTCCGTCAACGGCACGGTGATCTCGATGGCCGAGATCGTCGACGAGAACGGCAGCATCATCATGGGCCGGAACCTCAGTTGGCTCACCGGCACCGGGGTGTGCGGGGCAAACGTGGGCAACCTCGACGGCAGCAGCAACAACGTCAACATCAGCCCCGACCCCGACAACGTCATCCCGCTGGGCATCAAGAAGCGATACAAGGTGAACGCCAACGCGAATACGTACCAGGAGTTCACGAACTGAGCGGGGGCCGGCGCCGGGCGTTCGCAGACCGCGACGGCCGGAAACGCCGGGGCAGCGAGGAGAGGACAACCATGCAAGCGAGGATCTCTGGAACCGCGAGCGGCAGGCGCGGCGTGGCCTATATCGTGGCGCTCGTCTTCGTGACCATCTTCTGCGTACTCGCAGCGGGGATGGCAACGATGACGGACGTATCGCTGCAGCAAGGGCGCAACACGCGGCGGGCGC
>CAZMDT010000361.1:2733-3430 GCA_964564965.1 uncultured Planctomycetaceae bacterium
CGGCGGAAAGCGGCATGGCCTACGCGATGCGGTCGCTGGGGGACTTCCAGAGCACGCCTACGATCAACAGCCTGCCGGACCTGCTGGAGCAGCTCCGGGGTCACCTGGCGGGCAAGTTCGGCGAGAACGCCGTGAGCCTGACGGGCGAGGGGCTCAACGGGCACCTCGGCCTGGCCGAACGCCCCCTGCCCGGCGGCGCGCAGAGCTTCTGGATGGACCTGCACGTCAGCGCGCTGGACCCGAACGACGCCCAGCGTCCCACGGAGGTGCAGCTCGTGGTGACGGGGCAGTCGGACGGCCTGACGCGGAAGGTCGGCATGCGCTTCGACGTGGACGTGAACACCGACATCCTGCATTACGCCATCGCCAGCGCCCCGCGGGTCATCATCCGCGGGAAGGCGCAGATCAACGGGGACATCTGCACGGGATGGAAGCGGATTCTCGGCTCGACGACGGACCCGCTGAAGGTCGCCTGGGCGTTGGACGTCGGCAGCACCGACGCCGGCGAGCGCCAGAACGAGGAAATCCAGATCACCGGGAAGATCGCCTGGACGGAGTCCGAGAACCGCTTCGACGGGACGATCGACCCGAACGACCCGACCTACGACCCGAACAGCGACGACATCTACTGGCGCGACTCCTGGGAGGCCATCCGCCACGAGGAGGCCCGAGGCTGGGTCGTCGAGAGTGTTGAGTC
>CAZMDT010000362.1:0-2371 GCA_964564965.1 uncultured Planctomycetaceae bacterium
CGACTCCGCCACGCAGGCCATCCTGCCGCTGCGGGGCAAGATCATCAACGTCGAGAAGGCCCGACTCGACCGCATCCTCAACTTCCCCGAGAGCCAGAACGTCATCTCGGCGCTGGGGTGCGGGATCGGCAATGACGAGTTCGATACGTCCAAGCTGCGCTACGGCAAGGTCATCATCATGACCGACGCCGACGTCGACGGCAGCCACATCCGCACGCTGCTGCTGACGTTCCTGTACCGCCACATGCGTCCGCTGATCGACGAGGGGCACGTGTTCATCGCGCAGCCCCCGCTGTACCTCGTCACGCGGAAGCGCCACAAGGAGTACGTGCTCGACGAACGGCAGATGCGCAAGACGCTGATCCACCTCGGCCTGGAGGGCACCTCGCTGGAGATTCGCGACACGGCGTCGAAGAAGGCGGAGGTGATCCGGTCGTTCTCGGGGGCGAAGCTGCGGGAGCTGGAGGAGATTCTGGAGAACCTGGCCGAGCGCGTGCGGATCGTGGAGCGGCGCGGGCTGAGCTTCGCCGGGCTGATGGACAACCGCAAGGGCGGCGCCCTGCCGACGCACTGGCTCGTCATCGACGGGCGCAACGTCTTCTGCCATTCACTGAAGGAGTACGAACAGGTGCTCACGCGGCACCAGGAATCGGTGGTGGAGGACGAGGACGCCAACAACGGCGCCGACAACGGCGCGCCCGCGGTGTCGCGCATCCGGAAGCGCGCCGAGCTGCACGAGGTCAAGGACATCCAGAAGGCGTTCGCCAAGCTCAAGAGCCGCGGCATCAGCATCGAGGACTACTACATCGAGCGCGAGGAGTTCGTCACCGGCGACAAGGCACCCGCCAAGTACGTCCTCGTGAACGAGGACGGGGAGCTGGAGCTGGACAACGTCGCCTCCATCGCGCCCGGCATCCGCCAGATCGGCTCGCGAGGCATGGAGATCAAACGCTTCAAGGGCCTCGGCGAGATGAACGCCGGCGAGCTGTGGGAGACGACGATGGATCCCACCCGGCGGGTGCTGCTGCGCGTCTGCGCCGACGAGGCCGAAGAGGCCGAGCGGATGTTCACGCTGCTCATGGGCAGCGACGTCGAGCGCCGGCGGAACTTCATCGAGGAGCACGCCCTGGAGGTCAAGAACCTGGACGTGTAGGCGGCAACGGGCCGTCCGGTCGGTTGTCCGCGGGCGGACGCCGGCCGGCACCAGCGAGGGGACGAAGGGGGCTGGGGACCGCTCAACAGCTACCAACAGCCTTCCCACAGGTTGTGCACACCTTCCGCCTTAACAACGACATATTGGGACGTTGACAAAGCCCAAAGCATATGTTAGCATTCTGTTTGGATGTTTTCCGGTGTTGAGAGGATTTTTCCGCTCCACCGAAGGCATTCTGTGGGAAGAGTTTAAGAAATAGTACGAGATTTAGTCGATGAGCTTGTTGACCCCACAAGATGTTGCGTGTAGCCTATGCACCCGTCGTTCGAGATGGCTCAGTTACCATTTCCCAGGTCGCTGGTGTGTGAGGTGTTCCCGGCGGCCTGTAAATGCGGGAAATCAAGCCAAAAAAGGGTTTGGCTGCGCAGAGGGAAGGCTGAGGCATTTCGGCGGGTGGCACTGAGCTACCGGAGATGAGCTATGGCGCCGTACGAACCGATTAGCCCGTCTGATGCAGCCGCCACTGCCCGCCAGGACCAGGAGGCGCCCGGCCGAAACGCACAGGAGGGGCTCAGCATCGCGCGCGTCTTCACGGCCGAAGGCCGCCACCCCTTCGAGGAGATCACCTGGGAGCGGCGGTCCGCCAGGATCACCGACGAGAAGGGCGGCGTGGTCTTCGAGCAGACCGACGTGGAGGTCCCCGCCGACTGGAGCCAGCTCGCCACGAACGTCGTGGCGAGCAAGTACTTCTACGGCGAGAACGGCAAGGCGCAGCGCGAGTCGTCGGTGCGGCAGCTCATCCATCGCGTGACGCGGACCATCGCCGACTGGGGCCGGGCCGACGGCGTCTTCGCCGACGACGGCGACGCCGAGCGCTTCTACGAGGAGCTGACCTGGCTGTGCGTGAACCAGTACGGCGCGTTCAACTCGCCGACGTGGTTCAACGTCGGGCTCTATCACCAGTCGGGCGTCGCGGGCTCGGAGGGCAACTACCACTGGGACGCGAAGACCGAGCGTCCGGCCCGCACGATGCACAGCTACGAATACCCGCAGGCCTCCGCGTGCTTCATCCAGAGCGTGGACGACACGATGGAGGACATCATGCGCCTGGCGACGGCGGAGGCGATGCTCTTCAAGTACGGCTCCGGCACGGGCACCGACCTGTCCACCCTGCGCAGCAGCCGGGAGAGGCTCTCCGGCGGGGGCAAGCCGTCGGGG
>CAZMDT010000362.1:2381-3411 GCA_964564965.1 uncultured Planctomycetaceae bacterium
ACCAGATTGCCGCCGTGGTGCGCTCGGGCGGCAAGACCCGCCGCGCCGCCAAGATGCAGTCGCTGCGATGCGATCACCCGGACATCCGGGAGTTCATCACGTGCAAGATGGAGGAGGAGAGGAAGGTGTGGGCGCTGATCGAGTCCGGCTATGACGGCTCGTTCAATGGCGACGCCTATGCCTCCGTGATGTACCAGAACGCGAACACGTCGGTGCGGGTGACCGATGAGTTCATGCAGGCGGCGCTCGACGAGGCGGAGTGGCAGACCTACGCCATCACCACGGGCGAGCCGCTGGAGCGGTACCAGGCCCGCGAGCTGATGGACCTCATCGCCGAGGCCACCCATGTCTGCGGAGACCCCGGCATCCAGTACCACACCACCGTCAATCGCTGGCACACGTGCCCGGCGAGCGGGGAGATCTGCGCCTCGAACCCGTGCAGCGAGTACATGTTCCTGAACGACTCAGCCTGCAACCTGGCGAGCCTGAACGTGATGAAGTTCCGCCTGCCGGACGGAGGCTTCGACGTCGAGCGGTTCGGGGCGGCGGCGCGCCTGTTCATCATCGCCCAGGAGATCCTCGTCGACCACGCCAGCTACCCCAGCGAGCGAATCTGCCGAAACAGCCACGACTTCCGCCCGCTGGGCCTCGGCTATGCGAACCTCGGCGCCCTGCTGATGTCGCTGGGGCTGCCGTACGACAGCGACGGGGGGCGGGCCTTCGCGGGCGCCCTGACGGCCCTGATGACCGGGACCGCCTATGCCGCCAGCGCCGAGCTGGCCAGCCGGCTGGGCACGTTTCCGCATTTCTACAAGAATCGCAAGCCCATGCGGCGGGTGATGCGGATGCACCGGGAGGCGGTGGCGGGGATTTCGCGGGAGCAGTGCCCGGCGGCGCTTCTGGCGGCGGCGGAAGCCGCCTGGGACGAGGCCGTCCTCGCCGGCGAGGACCACGGCTACCGCAACGCGCAGGTGACCGTGCTCGCGCCGACCGGCACCATCGGCTTCATGATGGACTGCGACACGACGGG
>CAZMDT010000363.1:0-3402 GCA_964564965.1 uncultured Planctomycetaceae bacterium
CTCGACGAGGTCGGCGACATGCCGCTGGCGATGCAGGCGAAGCTCCTCCGCGTGCTCGAGAACGGCGAGGTCGTCCGCGTCGGGTCCAACTCCCCCATTCGCGTCAACGTCCGCGTCATCAGCGCCACCAACAGCGACCTCGCCGAACGCGTGAAGCAGAAGCGGTTCCGCGAGGACCTCTACTTCCGCCTCAAGGTCGCCACCCTCCGCGTCCCCCCGCTCCGCGAGCGGCGAGAGGACATCCCCCTGCTCATCGACCACTTCATCCGTTACGCCAACGACGCGCAGGGGCGCGCCATCAAAGGCGTCGACGCCGATGCCCGCCGGGTCCTGATGAGCTACCCCTGGCCCGGAAACGTCCGCCAGCTCCGCAACGTCGTGGAGAACATGGTCGTGCTGGCCGCGGGCGACAAGCTCACCACCGACGACCTGCCGCCGGAGATCCACCGGCCCCCGGGCGAGGCCGCCCAGGACCAGCTCAGCCAGCTCGCCGGCATCAGCATCGAAGAGGCCGAAAGGCAGCTCATCCGCAACACGCTCCGGATGGTCGGCGGCAACCGCGAGCAGGCCGCCAAGATCCTCGGCATCGGCGAGCGGACGCTGTACCGCAAGATCAAGGAATACGACCTGCGCGAGTGAGGCCGGCCCGGGCCGACCACCGCTGCGGCCGACGGCGGCGAATCGCCCGGGGCCTGGCCGCCGGTCCGCATCAGCCGGGCGAACGGGATCAGCGGCGGGTAGCGCAGCTTCATGTCGAACGTGCCCTCGCCGCGCGGGCGTTGGAGGCGGCGCCGGGCATGACAGCCCGCGCGCGGGGGGCTGTGAATCCTGTTCTCCCGTCCGCGCCGAAGCTGCTATCCTGTGGCCATGCCGATTCAGGTGCTGCCGACCCATCTGGTGAACAAGATCGCCGCGGGCGAGGTCATCGAGCGCCCCGCCAGCGTGGTCAAGGAGCTGGTGGAGAACGCCCTCGACGCCGAGCCCACCCGCGTCGAGATCGCCGTCGAGGACGGCGGGCGCAGGCTCATCGCCATCTCCGATGACGGCGGCGGCATGGACGCCGACGACCTGGCGCTCGCCTTCGCGCCGCACGCCACCAGCAAGATCGCCGCCGAGGACGACCTGTTCGCCATCGAGACCATGGGCTTCCGCGGCGAGGCGCTCGCCTCGGTGGCCGCCGTGGCGCATGCCCACATCCGCTCCCGGCGGCGCGGCGACGATGCCGGCCACGAGGTCGCCGCCGGCGGCGGAAAGCTCGAGCCCGTCCGCCCCTGTGCCGCGGCGCCGGGCACGACGGTCACCGTCCGCGACCTGTTCTACAACACGCCCGCGCGGCGGAAGTTCATGCGCTCGGCGAACACCGAGTTCGGGCACGTCGTGGAGCAGTTGGCGCGGCTGTCGCTGCCGTTCCCGAAGGTGGGCTTCCGGCTGACGCACAACGGGCGCGAGGCGAAGCACCTGCCCCCCGCGGACTCCACGCTGCGGCGCGTGGCCGACCTGTTCGGGCGCGACGTGGGGACGGCGCTGCTGCCGATCCGCCCGCGCGGCGGGACGGTGCACGTGGCGGGGCTTATCGGCCTGCCGTCGCTCGCGAGGGCGTCGGCACGCTGGCAGTACTTCTTCCTGAACGGGCGGTACGTTCGCGACCGCGTGCTGGCCCACGCCCTGCGCGAGGCCTACCGCGGCCTGCTCGACTCGCAGCGATCGCCCGTGGCGTTCATCTTTCTCGAGATCGACCCCGCCGAGGTCGACGTCAACGTCCACCCCACCAAGATCGAGGTCCGCTTCCGCAACGGCCAGGCCGTCCACGGCGAGCTGCTCGCGGCGCTGCGCGAGACGCTCAACCAGTCGAACCTCTCGCCGTCGGCCAACCTCGGGGCGGCCGCCACGGATGCCGCCACGGAAGCCGAGCCGGCCGAAGCGGCCGGCGCCGACGAGACGGCCACTCACGCCGGCGAAGGCGGCGGGCGGATGGACGAGGCCCGCCGGGCGTCGCTGCGCGAGGCGCTGGCCGACTTCTTCAAGTCGGTGCCGCCGACGCAGCCGGCGCTCAGCTTCCCGGCCGGTCACGGGCCCGCGCCGCGGCCCGGGGCGCCGTGGCGGCCAGTGGTTCCGCTCGCGGGCGCCGCGCGCGACACGGCCCCGCCGCAGCCGCCCCCGCGGGCGGCACGCCCCGCGCCGCCGCCGCGGGCCATCCAGATCCACAACACCTACATCGTCGCCGCCACCGACGAGGGGCTTGTGGTCATCGACCAGCACGCCCTGCACGAGCGGCTGATCTACAACGACCTCAAGCGGCGCCTCGCCGGCGAGGGCTCCTCGGGGCTGACGTCCCAGCGGCTGCTGATTCCCGAGGCGCTCAAGGTGACGCCCGCCGAGGCCGACGCGCTGGAGCAAAGCGCCGAGCTGCTCGCCCGGCTGGGCATCGAGGTGGCGCCCTTCGGCCCCGACACCGTCGCGGTTCAGCGGTTCCCCGCGCTGCTGGCGGAGCGCGGCGCCGCCGCCGGCGAGTTCGTCCGCGAGCTGCTCGATCGCCTCGCCGAGGACACGGCGATGGACCGCGAGCGGCTGCTGGAGGACGTGCTGGCGATGCTGGCGTGCAAGGCGGCCGTCAAGGCGGGCGACGCGCTCCGGCCCGAGGAGATCGCCGACCTGCTCGCCCGCCGTGCCGGCGCGGAGAAGGGCTCGGCGTGCCCGCACGGCCGCCCCACCACGCTCACGCTCACCGTCCGCGAACTCGAGAAGCAGTTCCGGCGAACCTGAGGCGGGGGGACCCCACGTGGCCGAGGCCGCACGAATCAGGCTGACCTGGCGGGAACGAATCTGGCGGTCGTGCGCGCGCCAGCTCATCCGCCGGCGGGACTGGCTGGGCGGTCTGCGCCAGTGGCTTGCCGGCGGCACGGAGCGTCTGCTGCGCACCGGCCGCATCGACGGCCACCGCACCGTCCCGGGAGAGGACCACGCGCTGATCGACGTGTGGTACATCCGCGCCCGCGGCGGGCCGCGGGAGCCGCTCGCCCGCGCGTCGGTGCGCGGCACGGTGGTGTGTCTGCACGGCATGGGCGACACCAAGGCTCGTTTCCTCCGCATCGGCAGGCACTTCGCGCGCGCCGGCTACGACGCCGTGCTGCTGGATCATCGCGGGCACGGGCGGAGCACCGGGCGCTACGTCACCTGGGGCGCCCACGAGCGCCGCGACGTGAAGCGCGTCGTCGATGCCCTCGCGGCCGAGGGGCTCATCTCCGATACGATCTACGTCATCGGGCATTCGATGGGCGCCTCGGTGGGCATCCTCTACGCCGCCGACGACCCGCGCGTCCGCGGCGTGGTCGCGCTGGCGCCATACAAGGACATCACGATCGCGCGCCGGCTGCTGGGGGTGCTGCGGCCGCTGCTGAAGTC
>CAZMDT010000364.1:0-3391 GCA_964564965.1 uncultured Planctomycetaceae bacterium
ATGCTGGAGCCGACCAGCGCCGTCCTCGTGGCCATCGACGTCCAGGCGAAGCTCGTGTGCGTGATGCATGAGCGCGACGCCCTGATCGAGAGCATCGCCAGGGCTGTCCGCGGCGCCAGGGCGCTGGGCCTGCCCGTCCTCTGGACGGAGCAGAACCCCGCCGGCCTCGGGCCGACCGTGCCCGAACTCGCCGGCCTCATCGACGGCGAGCCCATCACCAAGCTCGCCTTCAGTTGCTGCGGCGAGGAGGCGTTCCTGGCCGCCCTGCGGCGGACCGGGCGCCGCCAGGTTCTCCTGGCCGGCATCGAGACGCACGTCTGCGTCTACCAGACGGCCGCGGACCTTGTCCGCCACGGCTACGAGGTCCAGGTCCTCGCCGACTGCGTGTCGTCGCGGACGCCGCAGAACCGCACCTTGGGGCTTCGGCGCATCGAGGCGTGCGGCGCGGCGGTGACGACGGTGGAGATGGCGCTGTTCGAGATGCTTCGTGTGGCCGAGGGCGAGCGGTTCCGGGAGGTCCTGCGGATCGTGAAATGAGCGGCCGGCCTGGAGCCGCCCCGGCGGGCGAATCCGCTTGCCGCTCCGACACGGCGCCGATAAACTGCCACCGGGCCCGGTCCGGAAGGCTTCGGCATGTGTTCGTCCAGAACGATCCCACCATCACCGCAAGGATGTCGTGCCTTCTTCCTCCACTCGGCGGAGCTGGAAGAATACCACTATCCGCCGGACAACCCCTTCAGGACCGAGCGGGCCGCCATGGCGCGGAACATCCTGAGGTCCATGGGATTGCTCACCGAGGCGGAGCAGATCGCCCCGGATGCCGCGCCGCGCGAGGCCATCGAGCAGTTCCACACGCCGCGCTATCTCGACGTCATGCTCGCCGCCGAGAAGGGCCACCTCGACCTCGAGGGCCTGAACATGGGCCTCGGCACGCCCGAGACCCCCGTCTTCGTCGGCATGTACGACTATGCCGCCCTCGCCTGCGGCGCCACGCTGGCCGGCGCCGACCTCGTTGCCGACGGGCGCGCCGATGTCGCCTTCAATCCCTCCGGCGGATACCATCACGCCTACCCGGCCAAGGCGTCAGGCTTCTGCTATATGAACGACGTGGTCCTGGCGTGCCTGCGGCTGGCGGGCACGGGCCGGCGGGTGCTGTTCGTCGATATCGACGTGCATCACTGCGACGGCGTTCAGGATGCCTTCTACGACCGGGCGGACGTCATGACGATGTCGTTCCACGAGAGCGGCGAGACGCTGTTCCCGGGGACGGGCTTCGAGGACGACATGGGCGCGGGCGAAGGGCGGGGCTACAGTGTGAACGTGCCGCTGCCGCCGGGCACGTACGACGGCGCCTACGTGGGCGCCTTCGAGGCCGTCGCCATGCCGCTCGCCCGGGCGTTTGATCCGCACGTGATCGTGCTGGAGATCGGCATGGACGGCCTGTGGGGCGATCCGCTGGCGCACCTGAGCCTGACGAACAACGCCTATGCCGACGTGATCGGCCAGGTCGCGGGGCTGGGCAGGCCGATTGTCGCCACGGGCGGCGGCGGGTACCACGCCGGGAACACGGCCCGGGGCTGGGCGCTGGCGTGGACGGTGCTGGCCGGGCAGGACGCGCCGGAGTCGCTGGCGCCCGGACTGGGCGGCGTGATGCTCGAGAGCACCGAATGGCAGGGCGGCCTGCGCGACCGCGTGCTGGCGACGGGCGACGGCCAGCGGGCCGCCGTCGATGCCGCCCTCGCCGCCACCGTCGAGAAGCTCAAACAGAACGTCTTCTCCCTCCACGGGCTGTAGGAGCCGCGCCGTGCTTGTCGCCGTCCGGACAATCGAGCGTGCAGGATGAGTCTGGAAGCGTTCTTCAATCCGACCTCCGTCGCCGTCATCGGCGCCTCGCGCCACCCCGGCAAGGTCGGCCACGAAATCCTCACCGCGATCATCCGCGGCGGGTTCGAAGGCACCATCCTGCCCATCAACCCCAAGGCCGATGAGATCGAGGGCCTCCCCTGCTACGCCGATCTCAAGTCCGCCGGCGCGGCGCCCGACCTGGCGATCATCGTCGTGCCGGCGAAGGCCGTGCCGCAGGCCCTTCGCGACTGCGCCTCGGCCGGCACAAAGGCGGCCGTCATCATCTCCTCGGGCTTCAAGGAGTCCGGCCCGGCGGGCGCCGAGCTGGAGAAGACGGTTCTCGACATCGCCCGCCGCTCGAACATCCGCATCCTGGGGCCGAACTGCATCGGCCTGATGGTGCCCGCCCGGAAGCTGAACGCGTCGTTTGGGGGCGAGCTGCCGAAGCCGGGGAAGATCGCGTTCTTCTCGCAGTCGGGCTCGCTGGTGGCGGCGATGGCGGACATCGGGCGGGCACACCAGGTGGGGTTCAGCAAGCTGCTGTCCATCGGCAACAAGGCCGACATCGACGCCTCGGAGGTGATCAAGGCGCTGGGGCGCGACGCCGACACGGGCGTGATCGCCGGCTACATCGAGACGATCAGGGACGGCGACGCGTTCGTGCGCGAGGCGGAGAGGGTCTCGCGCGAGAAGCCCGTCCTGCTGCTGAAGTCGGGCGTCACCGGCGCCGGAGCGAAGGCCGCCTCGTCCCATACCGGGCGGCTGGCCGGCATCGAGACCGCCTACGAGGTCATCTTCGAGCGGGCGGGCGTCGTCCGCTGCGAGTCGATCAAGGCGGTCTTCGACTACGCCCGGGCGTTCGCCACCCAGCCACTGCCCGAGGGGCACAACGTCGCGGTCGTCGCCAACGCCGGCGGAGCGGGCATCATGGCCGCCGACGCCAGCGAACGCGAGGGCCTCACCCTCGCGACGCTGTCTGAGAAGACCGTTCAGCGCATCGCCGAGGACCTCCCGCCCGGAACGCACGTCGGCAACCCCATCGACCTCCTCGGCGACGCCCTCGCCGCGCGCTACGAGCTCGCCCTGCAGGCGGCGCTCGATGACCCCAACGTCCACAGCGTCCTGGTGCTGCTGTCCCCCCACGCCATGACGGAGTGCACCGCGACCGCCGAGGCCATCGTCCGCGTCGCCCGCGAGCACCGTACCAAGCCCATCCTCGCCTGCCTGCTCGGGGCCGAGCGCGTCGAGGAGGCCGTTCGGATCGTCCGCGCCGGCGAGGTGCCGACGTACGACACGCCGGACGCGGCCGTCGCGGCGATCCGGGTGATGGCCGACTACGCCCGCTGGCGGTCGCGCCCGAAGCGCGTGGTCAAGCTGTTCCCGGTCAACCGGCGGAAGGTGGAGACGATCGTCAACCGGCACCTGCGCCAGGGGCAAAGCGAGATCGGGGAGATGGAGGCGAAGGAGATCCTCGAGGCGTACGGGTTCGTGACGCCTCGGGGCAACATCGCCACGTCGGCGGAGCAGGCGGCCAACCTCGCCGAGC
>CAZMDT010000365.1:0-3379 GCA_964564965.1 uncultured Planctomycetaceae bacterium
CGACGCCATCCGCTGGGTGTTCGAGCTGAACTGCCTGGGGACGATCCTGCCGAGCCAGGTGTTCGGGCGTCACATGGCCGAGCGGGGCGAGGGCGTGATCGTGAACGTTTCGTCGATGAACGCGTTCCGCCCGCTGACGCGGATCGCCGCCTACTCGGCGGCGAAGGCCGCCGTCAGCAACTTCACCCAGTGGCTCGCCGTCTATATGGCGCAGAACCATTCCCCGCGCATTCGCGTCAATGCCATCGCGCCCGGGTTCTTCCTCACCGAGCAGAACCGTTTCCTGCTCGAGAACGAAGACGGCACGCCGACCGACCGCGGCCGGCAGATCGTCGACCACACGCCCATGGCCCGATACGGCGAACCCGAGGAGCTTCTCGGCACGCTCATCTGGCTGATTTCTGAGGCGGCGAAGTTCGTCACGGGTATCGTCGTGCCCGTGGACGGCGGGTTCAGCGCGTACTCCGGCGTCTGATCGCCAATACCTCTCGGGCGCCCCGACGGCGGCCGCAGGAGTGCTGCCATGAGCACCGAACGAGACATGCAGGTGCAGATCACCGCGCCCCGCAAGGCGGAGCTGTGCCCCGTCGAGCGGGACGGCTCTCCTCTCGCCGCCGGGGAGATCGCCGGCCGAACCCTCGTCAGCCTCATCAGCGCCGGCACCGAGCTGAACTCAGCGTTCCTCTCAACGGGGAGTTTCCCGCGCTGCCCCGGCTACGCGGCCGTGTTCGAGGTGGACGCCGCGGGTGAGGGCGTCCGGGAGGTGGCCCCGGGCGACCGCGTGTTCTGTTCGGGCCCCCACCGCTCGCGCCATCGCTGCGGCCGGGCGGCAGTCGTGCCCGTGCCGGCGGGCGTGGCGCCCGAGGCGGCCGTGTTCACGCGCCTGCTGGGCGTGTCCTGGGCGACGCTGACAACGACCACCGCCAAACCGCCCGGGCGCGTGCTCGTGACGGGCCTCGGGCCGGTCGGCAACCTGGCCGCCCAGCTCTTCCAGGCGTGCGGTTACGACGTCACGGCTATCGAGCCCGTCGCCGCCCGCCGCGAGATGGCGCGCAGCGTGGGCATCGAGCGTGTCCTGCCGGCCGTGCCCGTCGACGATCCGGAGTTCGCCGGCACCGTTGACCTCGCCGTCGAGTGCTCCGGGCACGAGCAGGCGGTGCTGGACGCCGCCCGGGTGGTCCGGAAGCGCGGCGAGGTGGTCCTGGTCGGCGTGCCCTGGCGGCGCCGAAGCGACGTGCCCGCTTTCGACCTGCTGCACGAGGTCTTCTTCCATTACGTCGTCGTCCGCAGCGGCTGGGAGTGGGAGGTGCCCAAGCGGCCGACTGACTTCCGCATCGGCAGCCAGGCCTTGCACTACGCGGCCGGGGTGGCGTGGCTCGCCGCGGGGCGCATCTCTGTCGACGGCCTGTACAGAACCGTGCCCCCCCACCGCTGCCAGGAGGCATACGACGAGCTTGCCGCCGGCGAGTGCGATCGCCTGGCCATCGTCTTCGACTGGACCGGCGCAGGCGAAGCATCGAGTTGAGCCACGAGATGGAAGTCGCTCGAGATATCGTGGTGGCCGAGGCCACCGAGGACGACAAGCCGGTCATCCGTAATCTCGGCCGCATGTACCTGTACGACTTCTCGGAGTTCACCTCGACCCGCTGCCCGGACGACGGCATGTTCGCCTGCACGGGCTACCCGCAATACTGGCAGCGCGAGGACTGTGTGCCCTTCATCGTCCGGACGCGTGAAGGCGAGCTCGTCGGCTTCGCCCTCGTCAATCGGGGCGTATATGGGGAGCATGTCTCCGATATCGGCGAGTTCTTCATTCTCAGAAAGTTTCGCCGTCGCGGCATCGGACAGGCGGTGGCACACCGGATCTTCGACAGGTTCCCGGGCCCTTGGATCGTCCGGCAGCTCCTGGAGAACGGGCCCGCGATCACCTTCTGGCAGAAGGTCGTCAACCGCTGCACCGGAGGATGCTACAAGATGTCGCGCGAACGCGTGCCGCCGGATGACCACGAGATGAACGTCATCCGATTCAACACGCCGGCGCCCGCGCCGGACACGGGAGAGACCCATGGCGGACCCCATTGAGCAGTTGGGGGCGTTTCCCAAGACGAAGGGCTTCTTCATCGGCATCGACTCGGACGGCTGCGCGTTCGACACGATGGAGCCGAAGCACAAGTTCTGCTTCGCCGTCGCGGTGATGCAAGCGTTCGGGCTGGCCGCGCTCGCGCGAATCCTCCGCGACGTGTGGGACTTCGTGAACCTCAACGGCCAGACGCGCGGATGCAACCGCTGGCTGGCGCTGCGCGACACGTTTCGCTACCTGCGCGAGCTGTCACCCTACGAGCGGTTTGACGGCTTTCTCGCGGCGCACCTGGAGGCCATCGAGGCGTTCGTCAGGGCCGCCGACGAGGGGCCCGACATCCGCCTCAGCAACGACGGGCTGCTGCTGTTCGCGAAAGGCCGCCTCGGCGAGCCCGGCAAGCTGCTGCTCGATGCCATCGTGGCCGATCCGGTCGGCGTGGCCAACTCGCAGGTCGGGCGGTCGCTGGTCAAGACGGACACCAGCGAGGCCCACTGCCTCCTGCGGATGGCGATGTGGACCTGCCTGGTGAACGGGCTGGTCGCCATCCGCGTCCACGACGTGCCGCCCTTCCCCCACGTCCGCGAGAGCCTCGAGCGCATTGCCCCCAAGGCCGACGTGATGGTCGTCTCGGCTACCCCGAACGAGGCGCTGGAACGCGAATGGGCCGAGCACGACATCGCCCGCTACGCCGCCATGATCTGCGGTCAGGAGATGGGCAAGAAGGCCGAGCACCTCAAGTACGGCGCCGGCGGGAAGTACCCGCCCGACCGCATCCTCATGGTCGGCGACGCCCCGGGCGACCTGAAGGCCGCCCGCGCCAACGATGCCCTGTTCTTCCCCGTGGTCCCCGGTGCGGAGGCGGCCAGCTGGAAACGGTTCCACGACGAGGCCACCGAGCGGTTCTTCGCCGGTGAGTACGCCGGAAACTACGAGAAGGCGCTCGTTGAGGAGTTCACGGCCCATCTGCCGGAGCGCCCGCCGTGGAAAGCGTGAGGCCGAAACAGCGGGGCGGGGCGGGGCGGCGGGAGGCCGTCCGTGCGCGTTCTTCCGGCCGCAAGGAGAAGTGCCCATGGCGTACCGGCTGATCCAGGTCGGCTGCGGGGGGTTCGGGGGCGCGTGGTGCCGCAGCTTCCTGCCGCCGAACGTGGCGGACGGCCTGGTCGAGCCCGTCGCCGCCGTGGACGTCAACCCCGAGGCGCTCAACAACGCCCGGGAGCACCTCGGCCTGCCGGCGGAGAAGTGCTACACCGACATCCGCAGGGCGTTCGAGGAGAACGCCGCCGAGGTCGCGACGGTCGT
>CAZMDT010000366.1:0-3349 GCA_964564965.1 uncultured Planctomycetaceae bacterium
AGGCGAGCATCGATTCGCCGTCCCAGTCGCGGGGGGTCTGGGCGCCGGCGAGGTCGGCGATCGTCTGCACGAGATCCACCAGGCTGCACGCGCCCCCGCGGCGCTGCCCGCCCGGCCACCGCTTCGGCCAGCGGACGATCAGCGGCACGCGGGCGGAATGCTCGAACATGTTGTTCTTCCACCACAGGCCGTGGTCGCCCTTGTTCTCGCCGTGGTCGGACGTGTAGATGACCACCGTGTTGTCGGCCACCTCCGAGTTCGCCAGCGAGTCCAGCAGCTTGCCGATCTCGTCGTCGAGCCAGTCGGTGAGCGCCCAGTAGAGGTCGCGGCCGTTCTGCTCGACGGCCGGATCGGCCCGGTCGTTGCCGAAGCCCGCGCGGAGCGCTTTGTAGTTCGTCGGCAGGCTCTCAACCAGTCCCTCGGGCAGCTCCGGCGGCGGCACCTTGCCGCGGTACCGCGCGGCATACTCCTCCGGCACGATCATCGGGAAGTGGGGCGCGAGATACCCCGCGAGCAGAAAGAACGGCGGGTCGCTCGCCTTGTGCCCCCGGAGGAACTCGCCGCACTTCGCCGTCGCCATGCGGTCTTTGCGGAGGACGCCCGACTCAGCGCCGGCGTGGAAGTCCGCCGAGCGATCCCGCCACGACCTCGAGTCAGCCGGCAGGTGGTCGGGGTCGAACCTGCCGCCGCGGCCGGTCTTGTGCGACTTGTTCTGGTTGTGCGGGAAGTCGTACAGGTCGCGAAACCCGTACCGCCGCGTGGCGTCATAGTGCATCTTGCCGCCCAGCAGGCTCTCGTATCCGGCGGCGTTGAGGATGCGCGGCAGCGACGGGTAATCGTCGCTCGGCAACCAGCAATCGTTGCTCCATGCGCCGCAGCGGCTGATGTATTTTCCGGCCGTGAAGCTGAGGCGCGCCGGCACGCACAGCGGGCTGGTGGTGTAAGCCGCGTCGAAGATGATGCCCTCGGCGGCGAGGCGGTCGAGGTTCTGGGTCCGCACGACCGCATCACCGTAGCATCCGGCGACGCCGACATCGTGCTCATCCGACATGATGCAGAGGATGTTAGGGCGGTCGTGCGAAGCGGCGCTCACTCGTGTCTCCTGATGCCGACGCGCCGCGAGCCCGCCGCGGCAGGCCCGGGGCTATGGCTTGAAGACGTAGGCCTCGGAATAGGTCGGGCTCGGGTCCATGCCGTCCTTGAAGGCCTTGACCTTCAGCCGCGTCGTCTCCGACAGCCGAACGGGACCGGTATACGCCGGCGACCTGGGCGTCGGCTCAGTGCCGTCGGTGGTGTAGCGGACCTCCGCGCCCGAGACCGCGCACTTGATCGTCACGCTGATGGGCTTGTCGTAGACGATGGGCAGCGGCCGGTTGTACTTGTCGCCCTTGGGCACCGCGGCGGCCGGTGGGGCGAAGCTGATCTTGAGGGGGTCCTCTTTCTCCATGAAGCTCTCCATGGAGCGGACGGCCTTGACGGTCAAGCCGAACTCGCTCTGCCCGTCGCCCCGGCCGTGGTAGTAGACGTTGGGGTTCACGTCGAGCTTGCCGAACAGCTCGTCGGCCTTACCGGCGCTATTCGGGCCGTACTGGACGTTCCGCCAGCTCTCCTTCGCCGGCAGGTCGGCCAGGCGGATGCCTTCCTTCGCGACGTAGTCGAACAGAACGCCGTTGAGCTGAATGTCTCCGGCGATCCGCATGCTGATGCCCTCGTTGCCCTTGGCGGGGGTCTTCGGGTCGCCGACCCGTCGCCCGGCCGAACTGTAGAAGCCCGGGTCCGACGTAATCGACGTGACCACCAGTCGCGCCTTCCTCGGGTCGGCGGAATAGACGTGGATCGTCGAGCCGGCGGCCGCGTAGAGCCCCGTCCGGCCCGCGTGCGTCGAGTCGCCGTAGCCAAGCATCAGGTAGCAGTCGGCGGTGATGGGGCGCTGCGGCGAGCCGGCCTGGATGACGCCGTTGCGGTAGACGTCGATGTTGTAGACGCTCTTTCCGTTGCCGCTTCGGAACGGCGCGGCCGTGGCGCCCGACTGTAGCTCCAGGATGCCGCCGTCGTAAATCTCGAGCGCCCCCTTACCCGTGACGCCACTCCAGCGGAGGTTGCCGTTGAGGATCAGCCTGCCGTGCTGGACCATGATCTCGTCGGAGACGCCGAAGTTGCCGATGAACTCGACCGAGGCGTCGCCGTACTTGCACACCTGGAACTTGTGCGAGATCTGCGTGCGGTTCTTCGGGTCGCTGCCGCCTGCACCGACGTGCCCGTAGGAGGACGCGTTCTTCGGGCCGGGGAACTCGGCGTTGTCCATGCGGAAGAACGTGTGCTTTGGCCCGCGGATGGAGATGAAGTACACGCGCCCGCCGTCCTTCACCCGGCAGTTGCCCCAGATCTCAGTTTCGCCGCGGTGCCCCCCGACGAGCATGGCGTTCCTGCCGACGGTGAGGTGGCGTACGGCCTTCCCGCGGCCGCCAGAGACGCGGTAGAACTTGTCCGCATCCGGCAGCTCAACGTCGGTCTCCTCGTCGGGGGGCTTGGGGGCCGGCTTGCCGTTTTCGAGCCAGCTTGCGGCGTCGTCGAACCTGCCGCTCTCGCCCGGCCTGGCCCACACGAGCTTCCGCGCGGCGGGCCAGGTCTCCGTCTCGTAGGCCGGCCGGGCGGGGCTCGGGCTCGCCGCGCGAGCAACCCCCATCGACGCCAACAGCAAAGCCGAAGCGATGATGGCCCTTCGAGTCATGCTGTCTCCTGCCTCTGCCGCCGCCGGCCCGGCCGGTCCCGCGGCGGAGCACGGTAGTGTAACGCCGGACCGGCGCCCGGGTTCCGCTGCCCCCACGCCTGCCGGTCGGGGCTTCGGCGTCGGTCAGAACTCCGCGTTCCGCGGCGTGCGGGGGAACGGAATCGCGTCGCGGATGTTCGCCATGCCCGTGGCGAACTGCACCGTCCGCTCCAGCCCCAGCCCGAACCCCGCGTGCGGCACGGTGCCGTACCGGCGCAGGTCGGCATACCATCCGTACGCGTCGGCATCGAGCCCCTGTGCCTTCATCCGCCCGGTCAGCACGTCCAGCCGCTCCTCACGCTGGCTGCCGCCGACGATCTCCCCGATCCGCGGCACCAGCACGTCCATCGCCGCCACCGTCAGACGGCCCTCCACGTCGGGCTCGTTGAGGCGCATGTAGAACGGCTTGATGCCCGCGGGGTAGTCCGTGACGATGGTCGGCCGGCGGAACGTCTCTTCCGTCAGGAACCGCTCGTGCTCCGTCTGGAGGTCGCTGCCCCACGCCGGGGGATACTCCCACTCGCGGCCGGCTTGCTCCAGCAGCTCGATCGCCTGTGTGTAAGTGATTCTCTCAAAAGG
>CAZMDT010000367.1:0-3326 GCA_964564965.1 uncultured Planctomycetaceae bacterium
GCGACCTGGCCGTCTGCTCGGTCAGCGGACAGTTGGCCTCGCACACCGTGCCGTCGATCACTTCGCTGGCCCGCCCTGACGCGTCGGGGCTGGTCGCCTCGTGCATGCAGTGGATGCGCCAGGTTCCCCACAAGCCATGGATCGGCCCGTTGATCGTCGAACCGGCCGAGGTGGAAGTCGCCGTCCGGGAATCGACGACCTCGTGGTACCCCGGGCCTGCGCGGCGGGCGCTTGACGAGGGGGGCGCAGGCAGGGAGGCATCTTGCGCATGAGTTGCTTCGCGGCGCATGCGGGAACCCTTGATCGCGAATCCGGCCGGGGCCGCAACTTCTCGCTGACCGAACTGCCTGGCGTGAGGAAGCATGCGTTCACGCTCATCGAACTGCTGGCCTGCCAGCCGAAGCCCGCGGGGCGCAGGCAAGCTCAGTCAGCGTTTACGCTGATTGAGCTGTTGGTCGTCATCGCGATCATCTCGCTGCTGGTGACGATCCTCATGCCGTCGCTGGCGCGTGTGAGGGACCTGGCCCGAGCGGCGCTGTGTCTGAGCAACCAGCGCAACTGCGGCACGGCGTTTCAGGCCTACGCCAGCGACCACCGGGGCATTCTCGCCTACAAGCTGACGGTCGACCCCAACAGCCTGCCGGGCGCCAACCACAACTACGGGTGGATCAATATCCTCTCCGGCAAGATTCCCGGCGAGAACCTCAGCCCGGGCAGCCCCGTGCCGAAGGGCGGCTACCTGCCGCCGGGGGGAGAGATCGCCGTCTGTCCGTTGCTGGGCCCCGACAAGGACGGCATCTGGCGGGGCAACGTCTTCGGCTTCTGGCGGGGCACACGGGACTGGGGGCTCGCCGGCTACAGCGAGACCGCGTTCGTCAGCCCCTGGCCGACGGAGGAGTTCATCTACGAGGGCTACCCGGCCGCCATGGAATGGGTCGATCTGTGGAACGTCCCCCGGGCGTCGGACTTCCTGCTCCTGGCCGATTCCACGCGGCGCGACCAAGGCCGACTGGGCGACAGCAGCGCCTCATTCAGCCCCAACGGCGGGCACGGGGGGTCGCTCGGGGAGGTCTACTTCGGGCATCCGTCCGCCACGGCGGCCGGGATGCTGGCCGATGGCCACGTCGAGACCATGACCACCCATCGCGGACAGGAACTGCACAACATGCTGAACGTCTACGCCGTCCTGGAAGACGACAACACAATCACGTTGTACGGCCCGTGATGGTAGGCCTCGCCGATCCGCCCCGCCGGTCGGGCGGGGCCGGCGCGGGGCGCGCGTGCCCTCTCCCGGCCGGTTCGAGCTGGCGGTCGTCCTTCCCCAGCCCTGACCCCTGCGCCACGCGTTCACCGACGATGTGGATCGTGCCTTCCCGTCCGCGGTCCCGGGGCCCCGGGCGTCACGGCCCGGCGGCTTCGCTCAGGCGGCGATAGTACTCGCGCAGGGCGTCCTTGAACCGCTCCGGCAGGCTGCCGCCGGACGCGTCGGCGACGTCCTCGCGGACATACTTGGGCATGGTAGCCGTCTCGTCCACCGTCACGTCCACCTGCCCCGACAGCAGCAGCCGCGTCTCCCGGATCACCCCGATCGCCTCGTCCCGCGCCCGCAGCACGTTCTGGTAGCGGTAATTCTCAAGGTCCGACCTGATGCGGCTCATCAGCGTGATGGCCTCGAGAAACTTGAAGTTGGAGTAGTCATTCACCTGGAACTTCGCCTGGAGCCGCTCGGCCCGGTTGAGGATGGACGCCTGCTTGCCGGCCATCCGCTCCATCTCCCTCTGAAGCGGCGGCGGCACGGGGCCTTCCAGGCCCTCCTCGCCCGCGCCCGAGGTCTTCCCGCCGCCGGTCGCCCCGCCCGGCGGCTCCGTCGACACGTCGTTCACCTGCCCCTTCTGGAACGGCTCCGGCGACAGCCGCGTCGGCGTCCGCCGGCCGCCCTTGCCCACCGCCTTGTCTTCTACGAACTCCCCGCTGCTCTTGCCCTGGCGCCCCTCGCCGCTGCGGCCGGAAAGCTCGTTGGTGTTCGGGAGCTGGTTGCCGGTGACGCCCTGGGCGTTCATGCTGGAGATGGGCCCGTCCATGGCGTCCCAGCCGATGCCCTTGTCGCCGCTCATGGTGTACTTGCTGCTCAGGTCGTCCATCTCCTCGAAGAGGTCCTCCTCCTGCTCGAGCAGGTCGCCGACGAGGTCCTCCAGTTCGGTCGGCAGCTCCGGCTGCTCGACGTTCTCCTGCCCCCCGGCGGGGTCCTCCATCGACCACTTGGTCCGGTCCGGCTCGTCCGGCAGCCACTTCTCGAGGTTCGCCGTGAGGCTCTTGGCGTTCTCGATGCCGTTGTCCTCGATGGCGGTGGCGATCTCGGTGGCCTTCTTCGACAGGGCGTCCTTGGCCATCGTCACGTCGCTCTTGACGGACATCAGCTCCTTGAGCATCGACGGATTCGAGAAGTCCTGCTGCGCCAGCTTGGAGAAGTCGGTGATCGCCTCGTTGAGGAACTTCTCCCACTTGTCCTGGACGGTCTGAAGCTCCTTGAGAAGCTGCTCGTCCTCGGCGGTGAAGTTGTCCACCGGGCGCTTCGCCAGCCGCTCCGACGCCTCGATGACCTTCTTCTGCGAGTCCACGAACTCCTTCAGGCTGTCGCGGAGGTCGGCGAGCTTCTCCCGGGCCGCGGGGGGCAGGTCCTCACCGGCGGTGGGCGTGCGGGCCTGCCGGTTCGCCAGCGACGGCATGATCGCCAGCAGCGTCTGGAGCGTCCGGATGATCTTGTCCTGGGTTCCGCCCAGCAGCCCGCAGGCGCGGTCGCGCCCTTCCATCGTCGCCAGCCCCGCCAGCGCCTTCGCCTGGTCGATGGCGAGCTGCGCCTCGCTGTTCGCCAGCAGCGCCACCGCCTGCTGGATCGTGATCATCTCCGGGTCGAAGGGGAACTTGTACGCCAGGTTGTGCAGGGCCGCCTTGATCTTCTCCTGCTCCGCGGCGATGCCCGCCGCCGAGGCCCGCACCTCCGCCAGCAGCCGGTGCTTCCGGTGGCAGATCTCCGTGTTGACGCGCTCCACCTCCTGCATCTTGAGGATGGCCAGCAGCCGCTGCCGGAGCTGCTCGTAGCGGCGGGCCTTCTCCTTCGCGAGCTGGTCGGCGTCCTGGACGAGGATCTTGAACTTGCTGGAGGAGGCGGTCTGCGGCCCGCCGACGTCGCGAAGCTTGCGGTTGTCGGTGGCCGTGGCGTAGTAGACGATCACGTCGCCCTGCGCGGCGGCGGCGGGCAGCTTGTACTCGTAGTCGAATTGGCCCTGGCGCTTGTCCTTGACGTCGAAGTTGTAGACGGGGCGGGG
>CAZMDT010000368.1:0-3323 GCA_964564965.1 uncultured Planctomycetaceae bacterium
TAGCGCCAACGGCGGCGACGACACCTACAAGCTCGAACTCACCGTCAACGGCGACCTCGACATCCAGTCCGGCGGCTCCGTGGACGTCAGCGGCAAGGGCTACGCTTCCGACAAGGGCCCGGGCGGCACCACGAACGACAACGGCGCCAGCCATGCCGGCACCTCCCGCGGCAGCACGGACACCTACGGGTCGGTCCTCCAGCCGACCTCCCTGGGCAGCGGCGCCAACAAGAAGCCGGGCGGCGGGGCCGCCATCATCATCGTCAACGGGACCACGACGCTGGACGGTGAGATTTCTGCGGACGGCCTGGGCAGCTACAACAGCGGCGGCGGCAGCGCCGGCGGGAGCGTCTGGCTGACGACGGACGTGCTGACCGGCGCCGGGCCGATTTCCGCCAACGGCGGGAAGGACAACTGGCACGGCGACGGCTCCGGCGGGCGGGTGGCCATCACCGCCGGCGACGCCAGCGGCTACACCGGGACGGTCAGCGCTTACAGCGGGTCGTCCACCAACAGCGGGCGCTCCGCCGGCGCGGGCACCGTCTACATCGGCGATGCCGCCGGGGTCGGCATGGTCTGCGTGGACAACAACAACTACACGCGCCACGACGGGCGCGTCACCCACCTGCCCCCGAGCTTCCAGGGCGTCTACCCGCTGACGGACTTCACCTTCATCGACGACCTCACCCAGACGGCCTGGGTTCTGGCCAACAACGCCGCCCTGGCGCTGATGGGCGACGTGCAGATTGACTCGATGACGGTGAACGCCGGCACGCTGCTCGACCTCGGGCAGTACGAGCTGTCCCTCTACTCCTTCACCGACCCGGACGGGCTGCCGCTCACGACGCCGGGCACCTACACCGACAACTCCAGCGGCTACTTCGACGGCGTGAGCTTCAATGACGGCAGCATCGTCGTCCTGCAGCCGTCGGTCGTTATTCCCGAGCCGCTGACGCTGCTGGCCGTGGTGGCGGGCGCGGGCGCGCTGGGCGGCTACGTCCGGCGGCGAAGGTCCTGACCCCTCAAAGGAGTGAGGGTCGTAGGCCGGGCGCGAGGACGCCGGGATGCACAGAACGCGCAATGACCGGACGACAGACGCCGAGCGACTGATGCCGCTTGGCGTCGCTACAAGGGAAGCACCATTGGCAGCAGCGGCTGCCGGAAGGAGAGCAACGATGAGGCACGCGGCGACGACACTGGCACTGGCGGCGATGGTCGTGTTCGCACTGGCCGCAGAGGCCTCCGCGGCCACGAGCACCTGGGACGGCGGCGGCGGCGATACCGACTGGTTCAACGCCCTCAACTGGAACGACGTCACCGGCGACCTCGTCGACGACGTGCCCACCGGGGCGGACAACGTCAGCATCGACGGGGCGTACACGGTGGACATCACCCAGACCGGCGCCCTGGGCAAGAAGGTCGCCGTCAAGGGCGGGGCGACCCTCAACGTCAACATGCCCAACTCCACCGATTCCGTCAAGTTCGACGCCTTCCAGTTCTTCACCGGCACCGTCAACCTGATGGGCGAGGGTTTCCTGGCGAAGCCCAGCGGCGGGACGGGGATGCCGTGGCTCTACGGCTGCGACGGCGGCGGACACACCGGCGTGCTCAACGTAATGGGCAACTTCAACGCGAAGATCGAGAACTGGCAGGTGGGGCTGAAGGACAACTGCGACTTCACGGTCTGCATCGACGGCAGCACGTCGAACCCGAACGGCTGGCACTACCGGGTGGACAACCTGAGCACGACGAAGTTCGTTTTCGACCCCAACGGCGTCTCGCCGATCACGCTGACCAAGGGCATCGAACTGGACGCGGACCTCGGATACGACAGCGACCCCGCGCAGGGCGGGTACCTCATCGTGGACCTGACGAACTACCTGCTCGGGGACCCGCTGAAGAGCTTCACGCTGCTGGACGCCCCCGCGGGGACGCTGGCGCCGGGAGAGGAGTTCCTCACCGAGACGCTGATCACGGGCGTGGTCATCCTGGGCGGCAACCCGACGATCGGCTCGGCGACCATCCGGTACGACACGGATAACTGCGACATCATCATCGACATCGCGGCCCCCGTCCCCGAGCCCGTTTCGGGTCTCGCCGTGATACTGGGTGTGGCCGCCCTTGGCAGGTACGCCCGGCGGCGAAGGTTCTGAGCCGCAGGACCTCGCGGCGAAACGACGGTGCGGACGCCGAGGGATCGCCATCCCTCGGCGTTTCGTTGCGCGGCAAGACTTCGGAACTCGGGCGCCGGAACTTCGGGGGTTGCCCACGGCGGTGGCGATGCTAGAATATGTGACCGAGAAGACGTGATGCCGGAACGCATCCATGCCGATCTCTTGAGAGACGGCTATGTTTAGTGCCTTGTCTAAGAACGAACTTATGCGGATTCTTTCGACCCGTTTCATCGCGTCTTCGGCGCGGCGCCAAGCCTCCACGCCTGTCGAGCTGTCTGCGGTGAGGCAACGTGGACGCAGTGCGTTTACGTTGATCGAGCTGTTGGTGGTCATCGCGATCATCGCGCTGCTGCTGACGATCCTCACGCCCTCACTGAACCGCGCGAAGGAACTGGCCCGCCGGGCCGTCTGCGCCACCAATCTCCGGGCCATCGGCTCCCTCGCGCATGGCTTCGCCGCCAACCACGACAGCTACTTCCCGTCGGCCTATCGCCGGACGAACCTCGGGGGCGGACGCTGGTGGCTCGCCTCGGAGAATCCGGGCGGGGCGGCAGCCAACCCGGATATCCCGTCGAGGGCTACACGGAGGCCGCGACCTTCGACGAGCAGAACAAGTACGCCGGCACCCGGCCGGCTTGGCGCGTGTACGGGACCTCGCTCGACACGTACGAGCAGCACGGCCTGTCGACGGACGTCCTCGACTGCCCCAGCGGCGACTTCTTCGACGGGCCGCACAACATCCACGATGAGGGCGTGTGGGTCGGCGACTACGTCCTTGCCATGGGCACCACTCGCCCGAAGGACCGCCTCAACAACGGCGAGTACCCCTGCATCGACAACCCGGACATCCCCGCCCCGGGCGTATCGCTCGCCGACGACACCCCCGGCGGGCGGATCCTCGCGGCCGACAACGTGGTGTTCCCTCCGCTGTTCTGGGGCGACTATCCGCATCTGGTGCGTATCAATCACATCGAGGACACCACCGGCGACCCGTATGCCTACATGCCGGCGTACCAGAACCGGCTCATGAACGACGGCCACGTTGACGCGCTTACCGAGGCGGACTACCGGAACCCGCTGGAGGAGTCCGGTGCGTCGCTCAGAGGGTTCAATGTGTACGTGTACTACTGGCACGGCTCCTGACGCCGG
>CAZMDT010000369.1:0-3304 GCA_964564965.1 uncultured Planctomycetaceae bacterium
GGCTGCCAGCGACGGGTCGGCCCCCGCGGGAGACGGCGGCGGCTCGGCCGGCATGCCGCTGCGGCTGGAGATCGAGCCGTTTGCGACCGGTGCGGCAGAGGAGGTCACGGCCGAGACGCCGAAGAGCGCCCCTGCGCGGGGGTCCGCGAAGCCGCTCGGCGAGCCGCGGCTGCCCGTCTTCGGCGAGGTCCTGCACCACGTGTCGGGCAGGGAGATCGTCCTGAGCCGCACGCTCGACCTGCGGGAGGACCTGTTCCTGCACGACCATTGCCTCGTGCTGCCGCGCGAGGGCGAGCCCCTCGAGGCGTGCCTGCCGGTGCTGCCGATGATGATGAGCCTGGAGCTGATGGCCGAGGCGGCGGCGTGCCTGGCTCCGGGCAAGGGGCTGGTTGGGGCCCGGGAAGTCGCCGCCTCCAGGTGGATCCAGCTCAAGAGCGGTGCCCCGCTGCCGCTGCGCATCGAGGCCGTCATGGCGCCGGAGGCGCAGGCGGCGGGCCGGCGTGCCGTGTCCGCGCGGATCCTCGTCGACGGGGCGGTTCACGCCTCGGCGATCCTGGAGTTTGCCGCCCACTACAACGCCGCGGCGGACCTGGACTTCTCGCCGTCGCCGGAGCGGCCACAACCGCCATTCACGGCACAGGGCTATTACCACGAGCGGTTCACCTTCCACGGCCCGCGCTTCCGGGCGATCTCTCGCCTCACGCGCGTTACGGAGAACGGACTCGAAGGCGAGGTGACCGTGCTGCCCCGCGACGCGCTGTTCGCCTCCACCGGCAGCCCCACGCTGCTGACCGATCCGGTGACGGTCGACGGCGCCGGGCAGCTCGCCGGCCTGCGAATGCGCCTCGACGGACTCACCGTCCTGCCCACGGGCATCGACCGGCTGAGCTTCCATCGGCCGCCTCTCGACCCCGGCGCCCGACTCGACGCGCGAATCAGGATCACCCGGCTCGACCCGGTCGCCCGTGCCGCTGCGGCCAACGTCGAACTGCGCGCCGCGGACGGCCGAGTCTGGATGCAGATGGCGGGCCTGCGAGAATGGCTGCTGCCCTGGGGGGAGCGGTTCTTTGAGTACCAGCGCGTGCCCGAGGGCCGCACGTTCGCCTCCGGGGTCCGCCTGCCGGGGATGAGCGACGGCGACGTGGCCATGGAGGTTTCCCGCGCCGGCCTCGCGGAGCTCACCACGGGGCTGACGTCGGCCGTCGTTCTCGCTCCGGAAGAAGCCGTGCCCGGAACGCTGGAGGATGGCGGGCAGCGCGAGTGGCAGTGGCTGGCCGGCCGGGTTGCCGCGAAGGACGCGGTGCGCCGCTGGGTCGCCGGGCGCGCGGCGGGCCCCATGCCGCATCCGCGCGACGTGGTGATCCGCCAGTCGGCGCAGGGCGCCCCGGAGGCCCACCTGACGGCCGCCGCGGGCGCGCCCCCGCCGAACGTCTCGCTGGCTCATTCCGAGGGGCACACCATAGCGCTGGCTTCTGCGGATCGCGTCGGGATCGACCTTGAACCCGCCGGCAGCCGCGCCGCCCGGCTCCTCGACGGCTTCGCCACCGACGCCGAGATCGCCCGCCTGCGGCAGCTTTCGGAGACGGCGCCGGACGGCAACTGGCCGACGCGTCTGTGGTGCGCCAAGGAGGCGGCGGCGAAGGCCCTGGGCACCGGACTGCAGGGACGTCCCACGAGCTTCCTCGCCGAGGCGCTGTCGCCTGAGGGGACCGTCTCGGTCCGGCACGTGCCAACGGGCATACGGGCGGAGGTGTGCACGTCCGTGGTGGAGGGTCGGATCGTCGCCATAGCCCGCCTGCGCGATGGCGACGGATGAGCGACGGCGGCCCTGCCAGCACGGCGAAGATGGGGCGTGCCCCGGCGCTCGGCCTGAAGGCCCTGCTCGACCGGCTCGCGCGCCGCGGCCCCGCGGGGGCGCGCCCGCTCGATGTAGACGCGCTGCACCGCGCGGCAACTCGCCGCACCGGCCTCACCGATTTCGGCGACCCGTTCTACCGTGAAGGGCTGACCGTCCTGGCGAGGTCGGTCAACGAGGCGGCGGACCTCAGCCCGTTCGGCCGTCGCGTCCTCCGCCGCGTGATCATCGGCCACCTGTGCAACCGCCTCCGCGTGGAGGAGCGGCTGAAGCGAAGCCCCGAGATCAGGGACCTTCCCCTTCCCGGGCCGGTGTTCGTCGTGGGCTTTCCGCGAACGGGCACGACGCTGCTTCAGAACCTGCTGGCCCGCCTCCCGGGACTGCGGTTCCTGGACAGCGGAGAGGCCTTCATGCCGTCGCCGCTGCGCCTGGGGGCGGCGGCCAGAGCGCTGACGCGCTGTCGCATCGGGCTGAGCCTTCGCTTGTGGTACTGCCTGGCGCCGGAGCTGAGCCGCCTGCACCCGCTCCGTGCGAACGAGCCGACGGAATGCTCGCCGCTGCTGGCCAATGCGGCGGCGACGGAGTACTACGCCATCTACCTGCACGCTCCCCGGTTTCTTCAGTGGCTCGGCCGGCAGGGCGAGGAGTACCGCGTGAAGCTCTACCGCCATTACGCCATGCAGCTTCGCATTCTGCAGTGGCGCCGGCCGCAACGGCGCTGGCTGCTCAAGTGCCCGGTCCACATGGTGGGGCTGTCCGCCATCCACGAGGTCTTCCCGGAGGCCCGCATCGTCCGGACGCACCGTGACCTGGCCCGCGCGGTGCCCTCGCTGTGCAGCCTGGCGGCCGCCGCCTATCGCCTGTTTTCCGACGGCGTTGATCGACACGCCATCGGGCGGTACGTCCTTGCATCCGCCCACCGATCCACAGCAGTCGGGCGAGGCCCGTGGCCCCCGCAGCAGTGGGCTGACGTGCCGTACCCTCAGCTCGTTGCCGATTCCGTCGGCACGGTCGGGCGCCTGGCCGGCCAGTTCGGGCTCGAACTGCCGCCGCGCGCGGAAACCACGATGCGCGACTGGCTGCGGGCCCATCCGTCTCCGCGGCGCCCTCGCCGCTACCGCCCGGAAGACTTCGGCTTGTCGGCCGAACGGCTCTCCAGAGCCTTCAGCGCATACCATCGGCGCTTCGACCTGGTGGAGGAGAACTGACCCCAACGGGGTTCGAACCCGTGTTGCCGGGATGAAAACCCGGTGTCCTGGTCCACTAGACGATGGGGCCGTGTCCGGTCCCAGCCGCAGTTGTCGCGGCCGAGGCGTCTCTGTTCGTTCGGCCTGTCGCCCGCTCTGCTCGCAGCGTCTGGTCGACGAGCCGGCTTCCGGTTTCCGCCGCTGCAATGAGGGAGCTGGGGCTCGAACCCAGGACCTACGGCTTAAAAGGCCGTTGCTCTAC
>CAZMDT010000370.1:0-3304 GCA_964564965.1 uncultured Planctomycetaceae bacterium
ATCAGCGCCGCGCTCGCCGGGACAACACCCAGCGCCAGAAGCGCTGCCCCGGCAATCGTCATCAAGAATGCGTGCCTCATTGTCCTTCTCCTTCCCAAGAAAAGCCTCTGCTTGTCGCTCAGCCTTGATGAAGGCCAAACCGTCTTCCATCCATCCGTCCGTCCGTTCTCCAGGGGCCGGGCGTCCGTCGCCGGCCGCGATGTCCTGTCAGGCTGCATCCGGCGGCGGCGCCAGGCTCATGCCCGGGTGGAAGCCGAACGGCACCGCCCGCGGCGCCAGCCGCCGGCCGGGGTCCTCGATCTTCGCCATCAGCATCTCGACGGCCTGCCGGGCGATCTCGGCCTCCGGAACGACCATGGTCGCCGGGGCCTCCTCGGACCCCGCGCCGGCGAAGCGGATCAGCGACAGGTCCCGCGGGATGGAAAGGCCCATCCGGTCCGCCGCCCGCACGATCGGCGTCGAGAAGCCGTAGCTCACGAAGGCCGTGGGGCGCCGCGGCCCCGACAGCACGCGCTCCACCGCCTCATACAAGGTCTGCCGCCCGTCGCGGCTCGCACCTGGCGAGCGCGGGTGAATCATCCCGGTGCTCTGCCCCGCCTCGCGCATGACCTGCGCATAGCCCTCGTAGCGGTCCACCTCGCTGTAATGCCGCGCTTCCGGCCGGTCCGAGGTGAAGCTCACGTAGGTGATGCGCCGGTGGCCCAGCTCCAGCAGCCGGCGCGTCGCCTCGCGCCCACCGTTGAGGTCGTCGGGGTGGACGCAGTCGTGGTCGCGCTTGGCGTTGATCCAGACGGCCGGGAGGGCGTGGTTCTCGACCAGCTCCACCATGCGCGGGGGGAACTCGCGGTTGTAGTTGACGAGCAGCCCGTCGGACATCCACTCGCGGAGGAGTTTGGGGACGAACCGCTCGTCGGTGAGGTCCTCGTCGAGCAGCTCGGCGATGGTCAGGTGCATGTTGTGCCGCTCAAGGGCGCGCACGAGCCCGCTGAGGAGCATCTGGGGCAGCGTGCTGCGTCCGGGCAGGTCGGCGCTCAACACCAGGGCGGCGGCGCCGAAGCGGCCGGCACGCACGCCGCGTGCGAAGGCGTTGGGGCGGTAGCCGAGCTGGCGGGCGGCCTGGCGGACGCGGCGGGCGCGCTCGCGTCCGATGCCGGCGCGTTCGGCTTTTCGGTTGAGCACGCGCGAGGCGGTGCCCGCGTCCACATTCGCCAACTCGGCGACCTGCTTCAGGGTGACGTTAACCATGCGGCGGCTTCTACAATCGTTTGCTGGCCTGTAACAAACGATTGTACCACGAATCTCAGTCTCGTCAAGCGGAAAGTGCGTCGAACCCCAAGAAATCCCGGAGCCGCCCTTGTCGGTCGCCCTGCCCGCATTTCCGACGCAGGAGGCCTACAATGTGACGTGAGGCACCTGATGCACGGACGATTGTTGTCAGCGGCGTGGTGCGTGACGGCGGCGACGGCACTGGCGGGCTGCGAGGGGCAGCCCGCCGGCCCGCCGCCGGCGCGGTCTCAGCCGGGCGCCGCCAACGGGAGCCAGCAAATGCGGGAGGTCGTCAAGACCGACGAGGAGTGGCGCGAGCAGCTCAGCGACCAGCAGTACTACATCTGCCGCCAGGGAGGCACGGAGCAGGCCTTCACCGGCGAGTACTGGGACACCGCCACGAAGGGCGCCTACCGCTGCGCCGCCTGCGGGCAGGTGCTCTTCAGCTCCGACGCCAAGTTCAAGTCCGGCACGGGCTGGCCGAGCTTCTACGAGGCCATCGACGCCGGCCGCATCGAGGAGCACGCCGACGACAGCCACGGCATGAGGCGGACGGAGGTCGTGTGCAGCCGGTGCGGGGCGCACCTGGGGCACGTCTTCAACGACGGGCCCGCGCCCACGGGCCTGCGGTACTGCATCAACTCGGCGGCGCTGAAGCTGGACCCGGCCGGCGAGGACACCCCGCCGTAGCCGCCCCCCGCCGCCTCGGCTACCAGCTCACCACGGCCCGGACGCCGGCGAACAGCCCGCTGTTGATGTTCAGGCGGTTGTTCCAGCGGTCGCTGTAGGTCTCGCCCTCGAACCAGAAGCGGTCGAACGCGTAGCCGCCCGTGGCCTCGACGGTCACGTTCGGCGACACCTCCCACTGCACGCCGACCGTCGCCCGCTTCTCGTAGTAGAACAGCCGGTGGTCGTCGTCCGGGCGGTCGTGGCGGAAGTACCGCCGGTTGTCCCAGTGGAACCCCACGTACAGCCGCACCGGCTTCACCGGGCGGTAGCCCAGCTCCGCGTGGATCGTCCGCAGCAGCACGCAGGCGGCCGAGAGGTCCACGCCCGCCATCGGCTCCCAGTAGACGGAGGAGAAGGGGACCCCGGCCGTGAGCTGGAACTGCTCGCTCGGATGATAAATGAACGCCACGCCCGGGATCGGCACGCACGGCAGGAAGTCGCGGTTGTTGGAGAAGTTCAGCAGGAACACCCACGCCGTCTGGTCGGTGGGGTCGATGCGCCAGAGGGCGTTGGCCTCGAGCGACATCTCGTCCAGGCTGTGGCACGGCCGGTTCGACGGCGACCCGACGGCGAGGCTGAACCCGAACATCCCCGATTCGGTCTCCATCCGCGCCATCAGGCCCACCTCCAGGTCCCACAGCTCGCTGGGGAAGGCCCCGCCGGTGGTGGGCAGGACGGCGCCCGTATCGACGTCCAGCAGGCCCACCGTGCCGAACACGCTCACGTCGCTGCGCCCGGGCGTCTGCATCACCGGCACGCTGAACCGCAGCGCGTAGTCGTCGGCGCCGAAGTCCGTCGCCTGGCCCCCCACGTTGCGGTCGCAGATGTGCGTGTAGTCGAGGTCCAGGCTGAACGTCAGCTTGCCGAGGGTGTCGCGGCGGATCCACTGCCCCGCGGGCGACTGTGCGGCCACCTGCCCGGCCGCCAGGGCCACCAACACGATCGCGATCAGGAAGTGCTTCATGTTCGGGTCTCCCGGCTGGGCCGAACCCCACGCGGGGCCGGCTCGCCGGGGAGAATCATGGCACAGACCGCCGTCGCCCGCAAGGGCCTTTTCCCGTGCGTCCGGCCGGGCGAGACGCGGGTCCGCCCCGCGCAAATGAACGCCGAGGGATTTTCGTCCCTCGGCGTTCGCGGCCCCATCCGCGGCGCCGGGGCCCGCCGCGGCGGACCCACCCGACGTCGCTCAAGCTCTGCGCCCTTCGATCCCGACGGGTCGGAACTCAGGACCTTCGGCGCCGGGCGTACCGTCCCAGCGCGCCGGCGCCCAGCAGGACGGCGAAGGCCGAGACGGGCTCCGGGATCACCG
>CAZMDT010000371.1:0-3301 GCA_964564965.1 uncultured Planctomycetaceae bacterium
CTTGAACCAGTGACCTCCTGCGTGTCGAGCAGGCGCTCTAGCCAACTGAGCTAACGGCCCGGCTGCCGCGTCGCTTGCGGGAAGCGGCCCGGCGTGCGACAACTATAGCCGCAGCCTCGCGACGGGTCAAGGCGTTCCCGCAGGCGCGGGGGGCCTGAAGGCCCGACGTCGAAGGTTCCGCCTCCGGCAAGGCCGCGGCCCACAAGCGGAGACCGGAGGCCGGAGCGCCCCGTCCGCGGCGGCGGCTTTTTGTCTGAAGGGCCTTTACACGGCGGCCGAAGCTGCTACAATGCCTCGCCCCTACGCCCGTGCCTCTGGCACGGAGGTGCTTTCGATGCCGAAGATGAAGACAAGCAAGGCCGTCGCCAAGCGCGTGAAGATCACCGCGCGGGGCAAGATGCTCCGCAACCGCCCCGGCGCCGGCCACCTGAAATCGAAGAAGTCGCCGTCGCGCCTCCGCCGCTTCCGCCAGACGCGGAAGCTGTCGCCCGGCTTCACCCGGCAGGTGAGGCAGATGCTCGGGGGCAAGGCGTAGCGCGGCCGAAGAGACGCTAGAAGGCCTGTCCAGATGGGAGCCCCCTGGGGCGGCCGTCCCGCGGGACGGCGCGGAACAGCCCGGCAGCCGCCGGGAGCCCACCGGACGCCGACAGAAGGAGTTCGACCATGCCACGCGTTCGCAAGGGCGCCGCCCGCCACCGCAAGCACAAGAAGGTCCTGAAGGCGGCGAGCGGCTACCACGGCGCCACCTCCCGCCGCTACCGCCTGGCGCTTCAGGCGACGTTCCGCGCCGGCGTGAACGCCACGCGCGACCGCCAGCGCCGCAAGCGCGATTTCCGCCGCCTGTGGATCACCCGCGTCGCCGCCGCGTGCCGACAGCGCGGCATCCAATACAGCCGGTTCATCTTCGCCCTCGCGGAGGCGGGCATCCGGCTGAACCGGAAGATGCTGAGCGAGATTGCCGTGGCCGACCCGCCGGCGTTCGACGCGGTCGTCGCGGCGGCCGTGGCGCACGCGCCGAAGGCCCAGTAGCCGGGGCCGAACCATGTCGCTCGTCGATGACGCCAAGCAGATTCAGGCCCGCGCCGCTGAGGCGCTCGCCGCCGCCGACACGCCCGAGGCGCTGGAGGCGTGGCGGGCGGAGCACCTCGGCAGCAAGGGGGCGGTCCGCGCGCTGATGCAGCGCCTGAAGGAAGTGCCGCGCGACCGGAAGCCCGCGGCGGGCCAGGCGCTGAACGACCTGAAGACGGCGCTTCAGTCGGCGTACGACGCCCGCGCGGCGGCGCTGCACGCGTCCCGGCCGGCCGCCCGGCGCGCCGCCCCGCGCGTCGACGTCACGCTGCCCGGCGAGCGCCCGCGGATCGGGCACGCGCACGTCCTTTCGCAGACGATCGACGAGATCTGCGAGATCTTCGCGCGGATGGGGTTCACCGTGGCGTACGGCCCGGAGGTGGAGGACGAGCGGCACAACTTCGACGCGCTGAACATCCCGGCGTGCCACCCGGCGCGCGACGAGATGGACAACTTCTACATCGACGAGAAGACGATGCTGCGCTCGCAGACCTCCACCGTGCAGATCCGCGTGATGGAGAACCAGCCCCCGCCGGTCCGCATCATCGCGCCGGGGCGCGTCTACCGCCCCGACACCGTCGACGCGACCCACTCCTGGATGTTCCACCAGCTCGAGGGCCTCTACGTGGACGAGGGCGTCACGATGGTCGACCTCAAGACGTCCATCGACCAGTTCTGCAAGGCGTACTTCGGGCACCACGTGGCGACGCGGTTCCGCCCGAGCTTCTTCCCGTTCACCGAGCCGTCAGCCGAGGTCGACGTGTGGTTCACCTATCCCGACGGCCATGAGGACTGGATGGAGCTGGGCGGCTGCGGGATGGTGGACCCGAACGTGCTGGAGGCCGTCGGGTACGACAGCGAGCGGTACGCGGGCTGGGCGTTCGGGATGGGCATCGAGCGGATGGCGATGGTGCGGCACCAGATTCCCGACATCCGCCTGCTGTTCGAGAACGACGTGCGGTTCCTGCACCAGTTCTGAGGCGGCCACGCCTCGGCGAGCGGGCTCGACGCGCCTTCCGCTCAGGTCCGATCGCGCGTGCGTTTCCGTGCGAAGATACCCCCCGGCTTCTGCACGACGGCGCCCTTGAGCACGAGCATCGTCATCGACGCCGCGGCCTGCGCCGTCGACAGCCCCGTGCGCCGGCAGAGGTCGTCCAGCCCCAGTTCCCCGCCCGACAGCGCGTCGATGAGCTTCTTCTCCGCGTCCGTCAGGTTCGCCGGCGTGAACAGCTCCTCCGCCGCCGGCTCCGGCGGGGCCATCGCCTCCCCCACCGGCCCGAGGTGCTCGAGCATGTCCTCGAGATCCTGCACGAGGATCGCCCCGTCGCGGATCAGCTCGTTGGTGCCGCGGCTCATCGGCGAGTCCACCCGCCCCGGCAGCGCGAACACCACGCGCCCCTGCTCCGCCGCCTCGCGGGCCGTGATCAGCGACCCGCTCCGCTTCGCCGCCTCCACCACCAGCACCCCCAGCGACAGCCCGCTGATGATGCGGTTGCGGCTGTGGAAGTTGCCCGAGCGGATGTCGGTGAGCATGGGCAGCTCGGCGACGACCGCCCCGCGGCCGTCGGCGGCGATCCGGTCGAAGAGCTTCTCGTTCTCGCGCGGGTAGGTTTTCGACAGGCCGCAGCCCATGACGGCGATGGTGCGGCCGCCGGCGCGGAGGGCGCCGCGATGGGCGGCAGTATCGATGCCGCGGGCGCCGCCGGAGACGACGGTGAATCCCGCCCGCCCGAGCAGCTCGCCGAACCGCTCGGCCTGCTCGAGCCCGTAGTGGGTGCACCGCCGCGCGCCGACGACGCCGACGGCGACGGCGTCGGTGTCGGTCAACTGCCCGCGGACGTACAGCACCGGCGGGGGATCGAAGATATTCCTCAGCGGCGCCGGGTAGTCGGCGGCGTCGCGGGTGAGAACGCGCACGCCGCGGCGCTGTGCCTCGGCGAGCTCGGCGCCCACCTGCTCGTCGGTGACGGCGGCCACCGCGTCGGCAACCTTCCGCCCGACGCCCTCGACTCTCATCAGCGCCTCTGGCCCCGCCGCTGCGGCCGCCGCGGGGCTGCCGAAACGCTCCATCAGACGATGGAACAGCACGGCCCCCACGCCCTCGGCGAGGTGCAGGCGAAGCGCGGCGCGGAGATGGTCTTCTGGGCTCACGGTGGCGCCCCGTTTCGGTGGCATTATAGCCGGTGCCCGCGGCGTGTCCACCCGGGCGCGGCGCGCCGCGGGGGCAGTCAGG
>CAZMDT010000372.1:0-3300 GCA_964564965.1 uncultured Planctomycetaceae bacterium
AGTCCAGGACCCCGGCAGGGAGCCGGGGTCCTGGCCTACGGAGAGGGCGGGATTCTCCTTCGGAGGCGCCTCCGCTTCGCTCCAGCGGCGAACCCGCGGCAGCGTGCTCCGCACGCTCGGCGGGTTCTCGGGCGGCTTCAATAGTCCAGGACCCCGGCAGGGAGCCGGGGTCCTGGCCTACGGAGAGGGCGGGATTCGAACCCGCGGTACGCCTTTAGGGGCGTACAACAGTTTAGCAAACTGTCGCTTTCAGCCGCTCAGCCACCTCTCCACGCGGCAGGTCACGATGATAGCCCGCCGCCCGGGGGAGGTCAAGGACGACGGCCCCCGAACCGGCCAATCGGGCGGGCAGGCCCTGTGGGCGTCATCGGCGTTCGCGGCCGGCGGCTGGAGGGGCATGTCGAGCGGCCTCGTGCCGGCGCTCCGGCCGCTACGGCGCGTCCCGGCCGATCAGCTCGAGGAACTCCAGCCGCGTCGCCTCGTCGTCGTGGAAGCTGCCGAGCACCGAGGAAGTCGTCATGACGGAGTTCTGCTTCTGGACGCCGCGCATCATCATGCACAGGTGGCGGCACTCCATCACGACACCGACGCCCTCGGCGTCCACCGCCGCCATGATCTCCCGCGCGATCTGCGCGGTGAGCCGCTCCTGAATCTGAAGCCGCCGCGCGTAGTAGTCGGTGATCCGCGCCAGCTTGCTGACGCCGAGCACCTTGTCGCGGGCGATGTAGGCGATGTGGCACCGCCCGAAGAACGGCAGCATGTGGTGCTCGCAGAGGCTGTAGACCTCGATGTCGCGCGCGATGATCATGTTGTTGGCCTCGGACTGAAAGACCGCCCGGTTGACCACGGCCGCCTTGTCCTCCCGGTACCCGCTCGTGAGAAACTCCCACGCCCGCGCGACGCGTTCGGGGGTCCGGGCGAGTCCCTCACGCCCGGGGTCCTCGCCAATCTCGATGAGCAGCTCCCGCACCAACTCCTGCACGCGCTTGAGGTTCATCGCATGAGCCTTTCTCTGAGCTGTCGTGTAGTTTCCGCCTGGACCTGGCCGGCGGCGTCGCGTCCGCCCGCCTCGGCCAGCACGTCGGTGAGCGCCCGGCCGGAGCCGGGCAGCCGAAGCTCCGGCGCCAGCTCCAGCACCGCCGCCGCCACGAACGGACGCCTCAGGTCGCCGTGCGGCAGCTTCAGCCCCGACGCGTCGGCCACGCGGTCGCCGTACAGCAGCAGGTCGAGGTCGATCGTCCGCGGGCCGTACGGGTCGCCCGTCCGCACGCGCCCGAGCTCGCGCTCGATGCCGCCCAGCACGTCGCGCTTGAGCCTGCGCGGGGGCAGGCGGGTTTCGATCTCGAAGACGGCGTTGAGGAAGTCGCCCTGCCCGGGCCGGCCGACCGGCGGCGTGCGATAGACGTGGGACACCGCGACAACGCGGACGCGCCGCATCAGCCGCTCGAGGGCCTCGGCAAGGTGCCTCTCGGGGGCGATGCTGGACCCGGCCCCGACGAACGCCCGCGTGCTGGTGCGCCGGTCAGCCATCGCCGCCTCGCTCCCGGTCGATCTCGATGCCGACGGTCCGGGCGTAGCGGAGGGCGCCGGGCTTTTCCACCAGCACCCGCGCCCGCCGGACGCCCGGAGCGTCCAGGCAGATCTCGGCCACCCGCTCCGCCAGCCGCTCGATGAGGTAATGCTCCGACGGCTCGACGGCCTCGACGATCCGCTGCTTGATGGCCTTGTAGTCGACGGTGTCCTCGAGACGGTCGGTCTGTCCGGCGCGGCGGAGGTCGGCCCACAGCGTGACGTTGATGACCACGTCCTGCGTGCGGCGGCGCTCCTCGGGATAGACGCCGATGACGCACCGCAGGCGCAGGTCGCGGATGTGGATGCGGTCCGGCCCGTCGTCAGCCATACACCCGCCCCTTCATGTGCCGCCCGCCGTCCACGAAGATCACCTGCCCGGTGATGAAGCGGCTGGTGAGCAGGAACAGCACCGCCTCGGCGACGTCGGCGGGGGAGCCGTGGCGGTTCATCGGGTTCGTGTGGGCCATGCGGTCGAGGAAGCCCTCCTCCTCGCCCGGCGGGGGCAGGATGAGCCCCGGGGCCACCGCGTTGACGAGGACGTCCGGCGCCAGCTCCAGCGCGAGCATCCGCGTCAGCGTGAACAGCATCCGCTTGCTGAGGTGGTAGGCGGCGTGCTCGCGGTCGTAGTCGGCGATGCGGGCGTCGAGAAAGTTGATGATGTGCCCGCCGCGCCCCTGGGCCGCCAGCGCCCGCGACAGCAGCAGCGGGCCCACCGCGTGCACCTGCACGTTCGCCAGAATGTCCTCCACGCTCGCCTCGGTGACCCGCCCGGTGGGGAAGATCGAGGCGTTGTTGATGAGGATGTCCACCGCCCCGGCGGCCCGGATGGCGTGGCCCATGAGGTCCTCGGTCTGGGGCGCCTCGCCGAGGTCGCACCGCAGCGTCCACGCCTGCCGGCCCCCGCGCTGAATCTCCTCCGCCAGCGCCGCCGCCGCGTCGGCGGAATGGTTGTAATGCAGGACGACGTCCGCCCCCTTCGCCGCCAGCGCCAGCGCGGTCGCCCGCCCCAGGCGCTTCGCCGCGCCGGTGATCAGCGCCACCTTGCCGGCCAGTGCAGACGGTTGCATGGCTCGCCCTCGCCCAGACAGCCGGGCGCCATTAGCGCACATGCGCCCGCCTGCCGCAAGGGGCGCGCCCGCGCCCCCGCCCGCTACCGCGCCTCGTCGAACTTCGCCGCCAGAACGAAGTCGCTCTCGGTGAGCCCGTCGATCTTGTGCGTGTGGACGCCCACGCGCACCTTGCCCCACGACAGGTGGATGTCCGGGTGGTGCCCCTGCTGCTCGGCGATCTCGCCGAGGCGATTGGTGAACGCCAGCGCGCCGCGGAAGTCCTCGAAGTCGTACGTCTTCTCGAGGTGGTGCCCCTCGACGACCCGCCAGCCGCCGCCGAGCTCATCCGCCAGCCGCCGGAGCGCCTCGCCCTTCAGCGGCGCCACGCCGCCCCGGCACGGCACGCAGTCCTTCTTCGCCAGCTCGCACTGCATGGCAGCCCTTTCACCGATGGCCGCTCGCGGCCCGTCCAATGCAATTCTATGCCTCGGCAATAGCCGGACCAGAGCACGGAGTGAATGGCGAACGCCGAATCCCGGCCTGCCGGGAGATGCCGAAGTCCGGAGTTCCTGGGGCACCACGCTGAACTGTTGACGTGCCTCCGGCCGTCAGATAGGGTTCCTCATGCCAGGGATCGCCGGGATCGTCGGCCCGGGGCGGCGGCATCACCTTGCCCGGC
>CAZMDT010000373.1:0-3292 GCA_964564965.1 uncultured Planctomycetaceae bacterium
CCGAGGGAGCGGTGCTGCGCGTCGGCAAGCGCCGCTTCGGGCGCATCCTGCGAAGCTGAGGTCGCAAGTCCACCGACGGTCACGACGTGGCGATCCTGCGCGGCCTCGCGGCCCGCTACGCGGAGGCGGCCGCCCGGCCGGAGTACGATGAACGGCGCGACCTGTGGCGGCGGCACAACAGCCTGAAGTCCACGCGGCCGCTGCTGATCGTCCGCGGCGGGCGCTTCTGGGACGAGATCCCCGAGTGCGCCGAGCTCAAATGCCGCGACCCGTTCTTCCGCTTCCACGAGGGGCGGCTCCGCCAGGGGCTCTACCGCACGAACTTCGAGGACGACTGGGTCTTGGAGCCCTGGATCACACTGCGGGCGAGGCATCGGTGCACGGGCTGGGGCCTCGAAGCCGTCCGCAACTATAGCGACGATGGGGGGCTGCGCGGGTCGTTCAAGGAGGACCACCCGCTCAAGACGCCCGACGACATCGGCAAGCTCCGGCCACCGCGGCACGAGATCGACGAGTACGCCACTGCCGCGGACGCCCAGCGCCTCGGCGACGCCGTCGGCGACCTGCTGGCGATCAGCGTGGACCGCGCCCCGGCCTACCGGGTCTGGACGGCCGACGTCGCCACCGACCTCGGTCGTCTCCGAGGCATCGAGCACTTCATGCTCGACATGATGGACCGCCCGAAGTGGCTTCACCGGTTGGCGAAGACGCTGAGCAACGGCATCCTCCGCACGCATGAGCAGGCGGAGGCGGCCGGCGACTGGGGCCTCGCCAACCACGAGAACCAGGCGATGCCCTACGCCGAGGAGCTGCCGGACCCGGCCGCCAACGTCTTCGGCGTGCCCCGCAAGAGGCTGTGGGTCTTCACGGCCGCCCAGGAGTTCGCCCTCGTCTCCCCGGCCATGCACGAGGAGTTCCTGCTGCGGTACCAGTTGCCGATCGTTTCGGCCTTCGGGCTCTGTGCCTACGGGTGCTGCGAGGACCTGACTCGGAAGATCGGCATGCTGCGGCGGATTCCGAACCTGCGGCGGATCGCGGTGACGCCCTGGGCGGACGTGAGGCGCTGCGCGGAGCAGATCGGCACGGACTACGTGATATCCTGGCGGCCGAGCCCGGCGGAGATGGTCTGCACCGGTTTCGACGAGGATCGCGCGCGGCGAGTGACCCGCGAGGCGCTCGAGACCTGCCGCGGGCTGCACGTGGACGTGACGCTGAAGGACATCGACACGGTGCAGGGCGACCCGGGCCGTGTCGTCCGCTGGGCTCGCCTCACCCGCGAGGTCTGCGAGGAGTTTGCGTAGCGCCGGCCGCTTCGGGACGGCTCGTAGTCGATAGGCGAGGCCCCGGGGGCGCTGCGTGTCGCATGGACGCCGAAGGACGGCGATCGCCCGGCTCGGCGGTGAAGTACGGTGCCGCGGCGGAAGAAGGCTTCCCGCGGGTCCGCGGACGCGCCATACAGAGAGGTCGGTGACGACATGTACGAGACCACCCCCCCGGTCGTGTACGCCCACCGGAGCGTCGTCGAGGAGCCGCGATATCGCGAGCGGCTCGACCGCGTCGTCGCCGCCTGCGGCAACTCGCCGGAGGTGCGCGTCTATGACGACGCCGATCTCCCGCGGATGGTCGGCGAGGAGGGTCTGCTTGCCGGGCGCGTCCACATGGGCACGCTCGACGACCCGCCTGACCCGACACTTCTGTTCAACACGTTCCGCTTCGACAGCCGGCGGGCGGAGCGGCTGGAGTGGCTGAAGGGCTTCTGCCACGCCGGCGGCAGCACGGCTGACGCCCTCGCCGGCTGCGGGGCGTTCGTCTGGTGGTCGGCGGAGCGGATCGGCCCGACGCGGATCTGCCGCCCCTGCTGGCGGCTGCACTTCCAGAACGGCTGCCTGCACAAGTGCCACTACTGCGGCCTCGGCGGGCTGCTCGTGACGATGGTCAACGTGGAGGACTGGCTGGCGCGGCTCGACCGGCTTCTCGCCGCCCACCCGTGGCAGGAGACCTTCCTGCTCGAGGACGACGCCGAGGTGCTCTGCCTGGAGCCGGAACTCGGCTGCATCGGGCCGATCATCGAGCACTTCGGCACGCTCGACGGCCGCTACGTCGTCATCCACAGCAAGTCCGCCAACGTCGACTGGATGCTCGACCTCGCCCACAACGGCAACACGATCGTGGTGTGGAGCCTGGCCGCCCCGACGCAAGCGCGGGTGTTCGAGCCCGTGGCCGGCAGCACGACGGAGCGCATCGAGGCCGCCCGAAAGCTCCAGGACGCCGGCTACACCATCCGCTACAAGTTCAAGCCGATCATCCCGGTGCGCACCTGGCGCGAGGACGCCGCCGAAGTCGTCGAGATGGTCTTCCGCCGCACGCGGCCGGACCAGATCAGCCTGTGCACGTTCATGTGGCTGACGTGCGAGCAGATGGAGGCGTGCCTGGACGTCGGGCAGCTCGACCCGGCGTTCGTCGCGGGCGCCGAGGCGGCGGCCGGTGAGCTGGAGGGCGAGCGGACGCGGCCGTTCCCGCAGGCGCTGCGGGCGGAGGTGTACCGTCACTACCTGTCGGAGATCCGCAAGCACGACGCCGACATTCCCGTGGCGCTGTCCACCGAATCGCCGGCGATCTGGCGGAAGCTTGGGCCGGAGCTGGGGTGCGGGGCGATGGACTACGTTTGCGGCTGCGGGCCGAACTCGCCGCCCGGGCGACGGCGCCTCACCTGCCACCCCTACCGCGACGCCGTCGGCCCCTTCGGCGGCTTCGAGCACATGTAGCGAAAAGGGGACAGGCTACTTGTAGAACGACACCATCTGCTTGCAGGTCTTGACGGGGACTTTGCCGGCCCAGCCGGCCTGCCCGAAGGCGATCATCCGCTTCTTGCACTCTGCCTCCATCGCCTCGCGGGCGGGGCCGAGGTACTTCCGCGGATCGAACTCCGCGGGCTTCTCGCTGAACACCTTGCGGATCGCCCCGGTCATGGCCAGGCGGTTGTCCGTGTCGACGTTGATCTTCCGCACGCCGGACTTGATGCCGCGCTGAATCTGGTCGATCGGCACGCCGTAGGCCTGCTTCAGGTTGCCGCCGTACTGGTTGATGATGTCTCGCAGCTCCTGCGGCAGCGAGGAGCTGCCGTGCATTACCATGTGCGTGTTCGGCAGGCGGCGGTGAATCTCCTCGATGAGGTCCATCTTCAGCACGTCGCCCGTCGGCTTGCGCGCGAACTTGTACGCCCCGTGGCTCGTGCCGATGGCCACCGCCAGCGCGTCCACGTCCGTGTCCGCCACGAACTTCTCCGCTTGGT
>CAZMDT010000374.1:0-3285 GCA_964564965.1 uncultured Planctomycetaceae bacterium
GCTCGGCTGCGAGGTGAAGGCCCTCGGCCGCGGGCACATCCAACGTATAAAGGAAGAGGTCCGCAAAACGCCCCGCTAGCACGGGCGCCCGGAGCCCGGCGCCGGCGATGAGGAGCGGCGTATGAAGGGCATGGCAGCAGCGGCGGCTATGGCGCTTGCGCTCGCGGCGGCGCAGGCGGCGCCGCCCGCAACCGCGCCCACGCGCCCCGCGCGCCGGACGGTCAGGGTTCTCGTGGCCGAGAAGTACGAGAACACCGAGCGGGCCCCGCTGGAGATGCCCGTGGAACACCTCGCCTGGCGGATGCTCGCCGAGGCGGGGCTCGACGTCGTTCCTCCCAGCCGCCAGGACGCCGACGCGACCGTTCAGGTTACCATCACGGGCAAGGCGATCCGCGCGGGCTACCCCGGCCGGTGGGAGACGCAGCACTACTACACCGGGGCGGCCATCCAGGGCGCCATCGCCATCGCCGATGGCTCGAAGCGGGCCGCGGGAGGATTCGCCGGTCGCGTCGACCCGCCCGCACGCCTCGGCTCGTGGAAACCGGCACTCCCCGGGCAGGCGCCGTTCCAGCAGGCGCTGCTGGCGTCCGACTTCGCGATGAGCTTCTCGCGGCAGGTGTCGACCGTGACGGGCGTGGCTCAGGCCGTGATCATCGGCGGGCTCGTCCGGCACAGGCAGCGGGAGTATCAGGAGGTCGGCGTGGCGGCGCTGGGGGAGCTGGGCACGCCCGAGGCGCGCCGGGAGCTCGAGGGGCTGCTGCTCAAGCACCGCGAGGCCTGGCTGCGGTCGCACGTGGCGGACGTGCTGGGCGGGCTGAAGTCGCCGGAGTCGGTGCCGGCTCTGGCGGCCGCCCTGAAGGACGGCGACGCGTCCGTTCGCGCGCACGTCGCGCGGGCGCTGGCGCAGATTGAGCACCGCAGCGCCGTGCCGGCGCTCGTGGCGGCACTGAGCGACAGCCAGGAGAACGTCCGGCTCCTTGCCGTCTCGGCGCTCCAGCAGATCGGCGGCAACCAGGCCGTCAAGGGGCTGCTCGTGGCCCTTGGCGACGGCGAGAGCGCCGAGGTCCGCAAGCAGGCGGTGCTCGCGCTGGGTCGGCTGAAGGTCAAGGCGGCCGCCACGCCGCTGATCGGGCGGCTGAGCGACCAGGACCCGTCGGTGCGGAAGGCGGCCGTGGAGGTGCTGGCCGGGATGGAGGCGTGGGAAGCACTGGACGGCATCATCGAGCGGTTGGCGGAGGACCCCAGCACCGAGGTGCGCCGCGCCGCCTTCAACGCCCTGCGGGCCGTCACCGGCACCGACATGGGTGAAGAGGCCGATGCCTGGTGGGAGTGGCTGAGCAGGCATCCGCAGAAGCCGAAGCGGGAGTGACTTGAGCCCTCGGAACAAGCGAACATGACCCCGCGAGAAGTCGTCGCGCGCGCCATCGAGTTCCGCCGCCCGCCGCGCCTGCCCGTGACCGGCTACGGTGACGCCAGCGACCGCACGGGCATCGATTACGACCAGATCCCCCCGCCGCAGGCCGAGGGAGACGATAGCCTCGACCAGTGGCTGTGCCGCTGGACCCGGACCGAAACGCCCAACATGGGGCAGGTGAAGGGGCATCCGCTGGCGGACCTGTCGCGGCTGAGAGACTTCCCCTGGCCGGACGGCAACGATCCGCGGCGTTACGCGCAGGTTCCGGCCCGGCTGGCGGAACTTCAGGCCGACCTCGCCCGCCGTGATAAGTACGTCTCAACCGGGATCTTCATGATCCTGTGGGAGCGCATGCACAGCCTCCGCGGCTTCGAGAACTGCATGATCGACCTGATGGACGATGCCCCCGAGATCCACGAGATCGCGGATCGCATCCTCGACTACGACATCGCGGTGGTTCGCAACATGCACCGCCTCTGCGGCGGGCGCATCCAGGGCTTCGGGTTTACCGAGGACTGGGGCACGCAGGCCGACCTGCACATCTCGCCGGACCTGTGGCGCCGGTTCTTCTATCCGCGGTACCGGAAGCTCTTCGGCGTCATCCACGAATGCGGCTGGCATGTGTGGATGCACTCCTGCGGCAAGATCAACAAGGCCATTCCCGGGCTTATCGAGGCCGGGCTCGACGTCATCAACATGCAGCAGCCCCGCACGAACGGCATCGAGGAAATCGGCCGGCAGTTCGCCGGCAGGATCTGCTTCGAGACGCTCTGTGATATCCAGAAGACGCTGCCCCTGGGCGATCGCCGGCGGATCACGGCCGAGGCGGAGGCCCTCATGCGGCGTTGGGGCACGCCCGACGGGGGGGTCATCCTCGGCGACTACGGCGACCATGCCGCCATCGGTGCGGCCGAGGAGACCAAGGCCTTCATGCTGGCGGAGTTCCGCCGGCTGGACCCGTGGCGGAACGGCTGGTAGGCCGCCGATGGGCATCGGCGGGGGCCAACTGCCCGTTTACGCGGGCCGTTGATGCGCATACCATGTCCGGCATGAGCAAGGCCAAGCTCCAGGTGGCGTTGGACTTCGTCGAGCTGCCGCGTGCGCTGGCGGTGGCGGAGGCGGCCGTCGCCGGTGGGGCGGACATCCTCGAGGCCGGCACTCCGCTGATCAAGAGCGAAGGGCTCGACGCCGTGCGGAAGCTCCGCGAGCGGTTCCCCGACCGGACGATCGTGGCGGACATGAAGACCGCCGACGCCGGGCGGATTGAGGCGGAGGCCGCCGCCAAGGCCGGCGCCAACGTGATGACGGTGCTTGGCACGGCGAGCGAGGCGACGATTCGCGAGTGCGTGGAGGCGGGGCGGCACTACGGACTGGACGTGGCGGTGGACCTTCTGGGCGTGGCAGACCCGGCGGCTGCGGCGGCGCGGGCCGAGGCCCTGGGCGCCGCCTGGCTCGACGTCCACTGCGCCATCGACGTGCAGATGGCCGGCGCCGCCGCCTCGGCGTTCGACCTGCTGAAGGAGCTTCGCGCCCGGACCAACCTGACGCTGGCCGTGGCGGGGGGCATCAACAGCGAGACGGCCGCCGACGCCGCGGCCGCGGGGGCCGACGTCGTCATCGTCGGCGGCGCCATCACCAAGGCGACTGACCCCCGCCAGGCGGCAGCCGACATCCGCAAGGCCATCGACACCGGCGAGGCCGTCGCCAGCGCCCTGTTCAAACGCTCCACCGCCGAGAACATTCGCGACGTCCTCCAGACCGTTCGCACGAGCAATGTCTCCGACGGCGCGCACCGGCAGCCGTGCCTTGGGGGCCTGCGGCCGCTGTGGCCGGAGGCCCGCGCCTGCGGCCCGGCCGTCACCGTGCGGACG
>CAZMDT010000375.1:0-3279 GCA_964564965.1 uncultured Planctomycetaceae bacterium
CCCGATGTCCACGGCGAACGCGAACGTGCCGCTGGTGTCGATATCGCCCAGCGACTTCGTCAGGGCGCCAGTGACCCTCATGGCTCCCCGCGGCATGCGGAAGGACCGCCGGACGAACACACTAGCGTGCCGCCTTGCCCTCGACCAGATGATCCGGAACGGCAGGAACCCACCTGCCCTCCCCGATGCACATGTACATGGGCAGGTCCATCAGCTCGGTCTCCTCCGGGAAGACGCGGCGTTCTGTGGATGCCTCGCCATGGGCGTCCCAAGGCTCGATGGTGAGGTACTTGAGACTTGCGCCCTTCACGAACTTATGCTTCATGCTGGGGCAGACCTTCCCGCCGAGGACCGCCCACTGGACGACGTTGATCCTCTTACCAGCAGCCAGCTCGGCCACGTCCTTGGGACCGCGCGTGACCTCGTACGTGTAGACCACGGTCGCACGCGGGTAGTCCGTCAGCGACTTCGGATCGGGAATCGGCACCGTACTCACCACCTTCGCACGCACCGTGTACGTGGGCGTCGCCTTCCGCCGCTTGCGGAGCCGCTTGTCATACAGCTCGAACTTCCGGGCCGCCTCGCCCGGGCCGATCTGCCGGGCGTAGATGCAGACACCTTCCAGCAGACCGCACCACGGCGCAAAGCCGTCCGGCAGGTTGCCGAACATCAACTCGCCCGGCTCCCACGCCTTCACGTCGCCCGGAAGGACCATCTGCGCTATCTGCCGGCCGTTCCTGTAGACCGTCAGCTTGCCGTCGGCCCAGGTGAAGATTGCGTGCGTCGTCTTGACCTCTCGCGGGTCCACCGTCAGCACTTTGGCGCCCTTGTCCACGCCCTTCGTCGGCGTCTTCCACTTGGCCGGGCCCATCTGCATGGAGATGTCGCCCTTGGACTGCCACACGACGAAGTTCGGGCGCTTGCCCTTGGGCCCGAAGGCGACGATCGCGCCGGGGATCTCCCATCGGTTCCGCGAGATGCGATTCTCTCCCGGAGTGGCGACGAACTCCACGCTGAACTGCCCGCTCTTGCTGACCTGCTCCAGCAGGGCGTCGGCCGTGACCTTCTGGGCGGCGAACTGTCCGGGACCCTCGCCGCCTTCGTACTTGCCTCGAAAGTCCATCACCGCGCCCGGGAAGGCCATCACGTAGCCCCGACCAAGGTGTGCGAAGCCTTCCATGCTCAACTCGCAAGTCCGCACCACCTTGCCGCCGGCCATCACCGGGTTGGCTTGGGAGGAGTCCGCGAACGTGAAGACAAGCGCCGTGTGGTCCCCGGGCCAGCTCTTCGCCGTCTTCCAGTCCGTGGAGCCTTCCTCCACTTGCTCTATCACCAGTTTCGGCGCGGAGTCCAGGTTCGTGATGAACAGGTCCGGGTAGTCGAAGTTCAGCCCGGGAAAGCTGCCCGCGTCCGCCAGCAGAAACCAGCGCTGTTCGCTGACCTTGAACACCTTCAGTTCGCCGTAGCCGTCCACGCTGGAGGCGATGTAGTTGTCGTGGTTGGACCAGTGCGCGTTGTCCCAGCTTCCGGCGCCGAAGATCTTCTGCGGGTGGCCGATGCCGTGCAGCGTCATACGGTTGTGCCCGTCGAAGTTGTTCGACGCCCACCGCCCGTCCGGGCTGATGCCGGCGCAGCAGCCCCTGCCGTACTCGATCCGCTTGCCGGCCTTCAGATCATAGACGACCAGCGGCTTGTGGGGGTCGTACTTCTCGCGTGCGGCAATGAGTTGTCCGTCCGCGGAGACCTGGGGCTCCGCGTTGGCCTTGTCGGCGATGGCGATCTCCCGCGTCTTGCCCGTCTCCACGTTCACGGCCATCATCTTGCCGGCGTTCCCGTGCCCGCCATCGGTCTTGCGTGTGAAGACGATCTCCTTGTCGCCCGGCATCCAGTCCATCGGTGCGCCCGCGCCCCAGACGTCGCCCACGACCTTGCGGGCGTTCTCGCCGTCGGCATCGGTCACGTACAGCGACCCGCTCGGGCCGGCGTAGCGGGCCTCGTCCTCCGAGCCTTTCTGCGTTCGCCAGACAGTGATCCGTGTGCCGTCCCAGCTCCAGCGAGCGTACCGGCCGACGCACAGATCGATCGGCTTCCACTCGCCGATCTTCATCTTGTAGACCTTCCACTCGCTCGGGTGCGTGCCCTTCCCGGTCGGTCCGCTGGTCCACAGCAGCCATCCGTCGAGTTCCTTGTCCAGTGCGGCACGGTCGCCGGATGCGGCGTCCGCAGCGCGGCATTGCCCCGCAGGCATCAGAAGCGGAACGCAGATGGCGGCCGCTGCCAGCCATACAGCCATGCCCTTACGGTCCGCCATCCTGAAGCCCTTTGGGGGCCGGCTGTCGGTTGCGGTCAGTTTCTCGGCATGGCCGGAGTTCGCCACGTTCTTGCTCTCCCTAACATCAGAAACCCGATGGATCGAACCGCAAACGGCGATGTTCCCCCGGTGCGTCTCCTGCAGAACCGCGTTGGCAGCGAGGCCGCGCTGCTCACGGGTTGACGATGAAATCCCGCGCAGCCTGGAAGACCTCCTTCGGGGAGTGGCCCATGTTGGGGTGCTGCTCGACTAGTTCAAGCGCCTCTCGACTGACGCTGAAGCGCGCGGAGCCGTCGATGTACGCCACCGACCACCCGGCCGCCTCCGGGTGCGACAGGTCGTTCAGATCCGGGCGGTTAGCCAGGTGCAGCGGTTCCATGGCGAGAGCGTGCTGAGCCTCGAAGCGGCCGAGCTGATAGCGGTTGGCGGCGCTGCTGCCGGCGAAGGGCGGGTCGTCGGCGTAGTACGGCAGGTAGCTGTAAGTGACGTGAATGCGATCCCCGCCGGCGGGGAAGACGTCAGTCCAGTCGTGCGAGGCGAACCAGGAGGCGTGCGTGGTCCAGGCGTAGCGTCCGCGTGTCTGGCACGGGCAGTAGAACACCTCCGCCGTGCCCACGTAGTGAATCTCGAGGAGCGGGCGGAGGTTGTACCTGTTGTCGGTCAGAGGGGACGTCTGCCCGCCGTCGCCGCGCCCCTCCCACCACGCGATGACGTGCGTCTGCCAGACCTTGCCGCCGTCGCGCGGGTCGCGGCGCGAGGTGGGGCCTTCCCCGCTGTTGGCCTCGTCCCGGTAGGGCGGCAGCGAGGTGCTGTGGTCCATGGCGAAGCCCAGGGCCGCCTGAACGGTCTGGCGGATGTTCGACAGGCACACCGCCCGGCGGGCGAGGTCACGGGCCTGCTCAAGCGACGGCGCCATGATCGTCAACAGCAGCGCGATGATCGCGATGACGACCAGAAGCTCTATCAAG
>CAZMDT010000376.1:0-3279 GCA_964564965.1 uncultured Planctomycetaceae bacterium
CTGCTGGGCCTGCCGTTCATACTCTCGCGCGAGCGGAACATCAAGGCCTCGGCGACGCTGTGCCTGGTGATGGTGGGGGTGTTCTACGTGTTCATCTACGTCTGCCGGTATGTGATGCCGCCGATCTGGGGTGCGTGGGTGCCGGTGCTGGCGTTCGGCCCGGTCGCGGTGGTGATGATCGACTCGGTGAAGACCTGACCGCCGCGGCGGTCAGTGTGCCGGCGGGTGCACCGGTTCCAGGTCGGCCAGGCCGATCGTCATCTCGAAGATCCCGCTCTGAACGACCGCCTGGTCCTTCTCCTCGTTGATGCGGATGAGCGTGGCCCGCTTGTGGAAGGGCACGACGAAGACCTCCCGCCCGGGCTCCATGGTGAGGACGGCCTCTCGGTTGGCCCTGGCGGCGCGGCTGTCGGGGCGGCGCCGGGGAATGGGCCGGTCGGGCGCGGGTGCCCGCTCGCGGCCGCGGCGCGGGCGGCGCGGCGCGCCCGTGCCTCCCCGCGGGGAGAACGGGCCCGTCTGGGGGAACAGGTCCTGGAGGGGCAGCTCGAGTTCGCCCTGGGGGGTTTCCACGGCGGCCTTCAGGCCGGGCAGGTCCAGCCGAAGCAGCTTCCCGCTGCCCGGCTTGCGGGCGATGGCCACCTCGTCGCCGGGCTTCACGCGGGCGATGGCGCCGAGCCACTCGTCGAACTGGCGGGCGCGCTCGCGCTGCTGCGTGAGGCTGCGATGGTAGGTGTCGCGCATGTGCTGCGCCTCGGCCCGGGCGGCTTCCGTCTGGCGGGCCTGCTCCATGATCCGGCGGCGGAGGTCGTTGATCTCCTTCCGGACGGCCTCCTGGCCGAGGTCCGGCATGAGATCCTTCAGCGGGACCTCCATCTGCACGTTGCCCATATCCACCACGGCGACCTGCCGGTGCAGCTCCAGGCGGACGAGCCGCCCGCTCTTCCGCATCGACGGCACGTGGATCTCATCGCCCGTTGTCCACTCCGTCAGGCGGGCGAGCCACAGCTCGAAGTCGCCCTGGAGGCGGTGCAGGTCGGCGAGCTTGGCCTGGTAGCTCTCCTGCTCCTGCTCGGCGGCGAGGCGGGCCTCCTGCGCCTCAGCCCGCGCCCGCTCGGCGACCTGGCGCACCTGCCCGGTGGCGCGGATGGCCTTGCGGAACTGCTTGCCCTGGCGGTCGCGGTGGCGGCGGGCGGCGGCGACGATCCGCTTGCCCAGCCCGAGGCGCCGGGCGACGGTGATGGCGTGGCTCTCCCCCGGCGTGCCGATGTGCAGGTGGTACATCGGCGAGAGCGTCTGGGTGTCGAACGCCACCGAGGCGTTCTCCACGCGCTCGTGGGTCATGGCGTAGGCCTTCAGCACGCTGAGGTGAGTGGTGACCATCCCCAGGCAGCCCAGGCGAGTCAGCTCGTCGAGGATCGCCTGCCCGATGGCGCCGCCCTCGTCGGGGTCGGTGCCGGCCCCGAGCTCGTCCAGCAGCACCAGGCTCTGCCGGTCCGCCTTGCGCAGGATGTAGCGGATCCGCTTGATGTGCGCCCCGAACGTGCTCAGCGACTGCTGGAGCGACTGCTCGTCGCCCACGTCGATGTACACCTCGCGGAAGACCGGCATCGTCGCGCCGCGCCGCGCGGGAAGGTGCATCCCGCACTGCGCCATCACCGCCAGCAGCGCCACCGTCTTCAGCGTCACCGTCTTGCCGCCCGTGTTCGGCCCGGTGATCACCAGCAGGTCGAAGTCCTCCCCCAGCCGCACGTCGATCGGCACCACCTCCTTCGGCCGCTCGCCCGCCAGAGACCCGCCGTCGCCCCCCGCCACCGCCTCCCGGCGGATCGGGTCGATCAGCAGCGGGTGTCGCGCCCGGTCGAACCGGAGCGGCCCGTTCTCGGTGATCTCGGGGCAGGTCATGTCGAACTGGTAGGCGTACTGCGCCTTGGCCGACAGGAGGTCCACCTGGGCGAGGGCATGGAGCGTGTGGGCGATGTCCTTCGTCCGCCCCAGGAGGCGTACCGAGAGCTGGTGCAGCAGCCGCTCGACCTCGCGCCGCTCGTCGTCGCGCAGGTCGGCGAGGCGGTTGTTCAGCTCCACGCTCGCGTTGGGCTCCACAAACACCGTGGCGCCCGTGTTCGACTCGCGGTGCACCACGCCCGGCAGGCGCCCGCGGTTCTCCGCCTTCACCGGCAGGACGTACCGGTCGCCGTGCAGCGTCACGTTGGCGTCCTGGAGCAGGCGGGCCACCTCCGGCTTGTGCAGGTAGCCGTAGATCACGTCGTGCACCTGCTGCGTGGTGGCGGCGATCTCGCGGCGGATGGCGGCGAGGCGCTCGGACGCGTCGTCGCGGACGACCCCGCGCTCGTCCACCACCGAGCGGATCGTCTCGATTTCCGCGGCGAACTCCCCCAGCCCCTCGGCGCACCGTTGCAGCTCGTCGAGCTCCTCGGGCAGGGCCCGCAGATAAGCGCCGACGTTCATCGCCCCTTCCAGCGTGGCGGCGATGGCGGCGAAGTCCTCCCCGCTGGCGCCCGCCCCCGGGCTCGCGCGGCGCAACGCCTCGCTGATGTCCGTGACCCCGCCGAACGGCGGCAGGCCCTTGTCGCGCAAGGCCGCCACCATCTGGCTCGTCTGCTTCAGCCAGCCGCGGACCGTCTCCGGGTTGCGCGACGGGCCGATCCGAAGCGCCAGCGCCTTCCCCGGTGAGGAGCTTGCGAACTCAGAAACGATACGGCGGACCTCGGCGAACTCGATCTTGTTGAGCGTGAAGGGGTCCACGTGGGTCCCTTGTCTCTCCGCGCGTCGATTATATCCTGCCCGCGCCGGGGGCAAAGGAAATCGGGACGCTCAGGGGATGGTCGGCCCCGCCGGCCTCGCGGGGGTCTCACCGCGCCCCGTCAGCGGCGCCGGAGGGCCTTCACCTGCTCCCACGGCAGGATGTTGCGGGCGGCGGCCCATTCGTCATACATGCCGGCCAGCCGACGCGTCCGCGCGGCGTCCTTCGCCGAAAGGTCCTCAAGCTCCGTCCGGTCCTCCGCCATGTCATACAGCTCCCACCCGCCGGGATGTTTGCTGACGAGCTTCCACCGTCCGTCGCGGACCGCCCGATTGCCTTCATGCTCGAAGAAGATCGGCCTGTCCCGCCGCCGCCTCTCGCCCCTGACGGCCGGCAGGAAGCTCTCGCCCTCCAGCGGCGTGACGGCCCGGCCGGCGCGGGCGTCCGGACAGGCGGCCTCCGCGGCGTCGAGGCACGTGGCCATGATGTCGATCACGTGGCAGGGCGCGTCGCACTGC
>CAZMDT010000377.1:0-3275 GCA_964564965.1 uncultured Planctomycetaceae bacterium
CCCTAGAGCCATGCGATGCCCTCCGCCGCCCCCACGAGCGCCAGCACCACCGCCAGGATCGCCAGGGGGGTGAGCAGGAACCAGAAGAACCGCAGCGTCTGGTCGATCCGCAGGCGCGGGTTCGTGTTGCGGATCAGCGTCACCAGCGCCACCAGCAGCACGTACTTGCCGACGAACGTCAGGAGGCCCCAGCCCCCGCTCACGCCGCCCCAGAACACGAGGATCAGCAGCAGCGGCAACAGCGCCAGCATCATCGCCCGGGCCATCAGCCAGCACGCCAGCGACGGCCCCGAATACTCGACGTAGACGCCGGACATGATCTCGCACTCGGCCTCGGCGAGGTCGAAGGGCACCTGCCCGAGCTTGGCCTGCATGCAGATGATCGCCACGACGATGGCGAGGACGCCGGAGAGACTGAAGACCACCGGCGCGCCCTGCTGGGCGGCCACCAGCCCGCCGAGCCGCAGGGTCCAGCCGGCCTGAACCACCGCCACCAGAACCGCCAGCAGCAGCGGCAGCTCATAGCTGAGCAGCAGCTTCATCTCGCGGGCGGCGCCCACCGCGGCGTGCGGGTTGCCGCTGGAGGCCGCGCCCAGCATCGTCATCAGCGCCGGAATCATCAGCAGGTAGATCACGACGATCAGGTCGCCGACGAAGTCCGTCCCCGGCCTCGCCACCGCGTGCCACAGGATCGCCGCCGCCACGCCCGTCGCCGCCAGCGCGACCACCGGCGCCAACAGGAACCCGGTGCCGCGCGCCGTCGCCGGCATCAGGTTCTCCTTGCCCATCAGCTTCATGATGTCGACGGCCGGCTGGTACCACGGCGGGCCCACACGCCACTGGACCAGGGCCGTTACCTTCCGGTCCACCCACTTGAACACCAGGCCCAGCACCAGCGTGCCGACGGCCGCGATGACGAAGATGACAATGCTCAGCGCCATGAACTCACCTTCGCTTGTAGGGGTCCTCTCCGGTGGTGCGTCCGCCGAAGACGGGCAGTCCGAGGCGCTCGGCCTCGTGCTCGTCGGCGAAGATCAGCGCGCCGGCGGGGCAGGCGGCGACGCACCGCGGCACGGCGCCGTCGCCGTCGGCGAGGCGGTCCTCGCACAGGTCGCACTTGGGGATCTGGTGCCCGGAGATTCGGTCGGTGCTGCCGAAGCCTGCGGGCACGCCGGCGGGCTGCGAGGGCAGCACGCCGAACGGACAGCCCCTCGCGCACGAGCCGCACCCGATGCACCGGAACAGCCGGCGTCGCACCACGCCGCTTGGGTCGCGGACCATCGCCTGCACGGGGCAGGCGTCCACGCACGAGGCCGCCTTGCATTGCCGGCAGATGACCGGCAGCAGCGCCGGCCCGCTCCGCGCGAAGCCCACCACCGGCATGTTGCCGTGGCTGTGGTAGCATGCCGCGGCGCAGCTTCCGCACTCGATGCAGCGGTCCATGTCGATCAGCACGCGCCGGCGGACGGTCTGTTCGGCTGTGGCTTCCATGTCAGGTCATCTGTTGATCGCGGCGGCCACGGGCGCGGCGAGCATTCCCGCACCCCCGTCCGCCGTGGCGGCGGGGTTCAGCGCCCGGGCCTCCGGGAGGCCCTCGGGCACCACGAAGCGCCCGGGCGGAAGCTCATCCGCCACCTGGACGCGCACCTCGAGCGACCGGCCGTCCGCCCGGACGGTGGCGGGCGCCATGTTCTTCAGGCCCGCCGCCTTCGCGTCGGCGGGCGAAATCCGCATCTCAGGCACGGGCTGCATCCCCCGCGTCCAGGAGCCGTGGGCCGTCAGGTCGCCGCAGCCGGCGTGCATCGGCTGACGCCCCAGCAGCAGCGCCGGCGAGGGGCACTCGGAGGCGGCCGGGGACGCCGCGGGGGGGTCGGCGTGCAGTCGTTCGGCCGCGTCGGGCACGGGCGGCATCGGGGGGCGCGGCACGCCCGCCGCCGAGGCCAGGCGCTCGACCAGCTCGGCTGCGGTCGGCACGCCGGCGGGCGGGGGCAGCAGCGGCGCCACGTTCACGCATCGCCGGCCGCCGAAGAGGATCGTTCCTGCGTACTCGGCCGCCAGGGCCAGCGGCAGGACGATCGAGGCGCATTCCGTGGTGCGATTGGGCAGGGGGGCCGCGGCAGCGAGGACGCGCGGGGGCGCGGCGCCGAGCATGCCGACGACGTCACAGCCGACGGCGACCCAGGTGGCGGGGTCGGACTTGGCGGCCCGGGCAAAGGGCACCGCGTCGAGCTTGCGGGCGAGGCGCACCGCGCCGAGGGCGTTGGCACCCACCGTCTGAACGGCCACGCCGCCGCCCCGCGCCGCCGCCAGGTGCCCCGCGACGTAGCCGATCTGCCGCCACTGCGTTGTGCGCCCGTATTCCGCGGCGATAAGCACGCCCAGGCGCTGGCAGGCGGCGAGCGCCTCGCCGGCGGCTCGCGCGGCGGGCGGGGCGTCCGCGGGCGGCTTGGCGTCGCTGCCGGCGCCCGCCGCAACGCCCAGCAGGACGTCGAGTTCGCGCCCGGGCGGGGTGTCCACGGCGTGTGTGGCGAACTTGACCGCCGTGCCGCACGCGGCGTCGATGGCGACCACGGGCGTCTTCGGCTTGGCGATGCGCCGGTCGAGCAGGCCGCGGGCGCAGCACGGATTGGCGGCGAAGGCGTCGCCGACCACGAGAAAGCCGTCGCAGTCGGCCAGCTCGCCGTCCGCCAGGTAGGTCGCGCCGCTCGCCTCCACGCCCAGCAGCACCTCCTCGTCGGCAGGCTCGATGACGATGCAGAGCTTGGCGGCGGGCCAGGCGCCGCACCAGGCGGCCGCGGCGGCAAGCTGTTCGCAGGGCAGGGCGCCGTCGAGGAAGATCGTCAGGGCGGCCTTGCCGGCTTCCGCGACCTCCCGCAGGGCCTCCTCCAGCGGCAGCGGCGACAGCCGCCCCTCGCGCCGCCTGCCCGCCGAGCGAATCCGCCGCCGATGCCCCAGCAGTTCCCCGAGGATGCTGCCTCGCGGGCACAGGCCGGCGCCCTCCGTCCGCGGATACGCCACGCGCCACACCCCGGCCACGGGGTTGACCACGCTCAGTTCGCAGCCGGCGGGGCACAGCGTGCACCGCGCCCGCCCTTCGGCGGTCGGCTCAGAAGACATTCGGGTAATCCTTGATCCGCGCGTAATTCATGTCGGGCCCGTCCTTGCAGAGGTAGTACGGCCCGATGTTGCACCGCCCGCAGATGCCCATGCCGCAGCTCATGCGGCGGTTCATCGACAGGTAGATCTGCTCGGGCGCGAGCCCCTCGTCGAGGAGG
>CAZMDT010000378.1:0-3269 GCA_964564965.1 uncultured Planctomycetaceae bacterium
GGCTGACGCTGCTGCACAACGGGGTCATCGTGCATCACGACGTGGCGCTGACGGGGCCGACGACGCACAGGAACGTGCTGAAGTACGAGCCGCACGCGCCCACCGGGCCGCTCGAGCTCCAGGACCACGGCAACCCGGTGCGCTACCGGAACATCTGGTATCGCCCGCTGAAAGGCTACGACGAGGCCTGAGCGGCCCGGACAGCGCGGGCGCATCATCATTTCGCTTCGCGAGGCCCTCGCGACCGGGGCCGCGACGCGACCGGCGACACGGCCGGCGGTCCGGCCGACGTCGCAGCCGACAACGCGTCCGACCGCGCGCGGGGCCGTTCGGCGCTAGGTGCCGCTGCGGTCGGTGGCGGGGAAGGTCATCGTGAACGTGGTCCCCCGATCCGGCTCGGAGGCGACCTCGATCTGCCCGCCCATCTCGGTGATAAGCCCGTGCACGACGGACAGCCCCAGGCCGGGGTTCGCGTGCTCTCCACCGGCCAGCAGGCCCTTCGTTGTGAAGAACGGCTCGAACACCAGCGGCAGGTGCTCCGGCTTGATGCCCACCCCCGTGTCGCAGAACGTGAGCTTCGCGCGGTCGTTGTCGCGGCTGATGCCGAGGGTGATCGTGCCGCCGTCGGGCATGGCCTCCTCGGCGTTGGTCAGCAGGTTGCCGAGCACCTGGTGCATGCGGTTCGCCTCCACCGCGACGATCGGCGCCGGGCGCAGGTCGAGCCGAAGCCTGATGCCCTTCTCCGCCAGCGGTCGCTCCACCAGGTGGACGAACGTCAGCGTCACCTCCGTCAGGTCCGCCAGGTCCGTCCGGTGCGGGTCCTTCTTCGCGAAGCTCAGGAGTTGCTGGGTGATCTTGCTGGCGCGTGCGGCGGCTTCGGCCGTCATCTGGAGGGCGCGCTTCATGGCGGGCGTGTCGCCGCTGGTCAGCGCGAAGTCCACAAACGTCGCCACGCCCCCGAGGATGTTGTTGAAGTGGTGCGCCACGCCACTGGCGAGCGTGCCGAGGGAGGCCATCTTCTCCGCCTGCGCCAGCCGCTCCGATAGGCGCTTGCGGTGCGTCTCGTCGACGACCCAGGCGGCGACGCCCTGGTGGGCTTCGCCGGGCTCGGCGGGGATGGGCGACAGGACGACGAGCAGATCGACGGCCTCGCCGTCGGGGCGGTTCAGGTGGAACTCGAACTGGCTGGTCAGCCCGCGGTCGACGGTGCGGCGCAGCAGGCGCTCGAGCAGCTTGCGGCGGGACTCCGGGACCACATCGAGGACGTCCCGCCCGATCATCTCGTCGGCGCCGCGCCCGAGCAGCTCGCTGGCGGCGGCGTTCCAGGAGACGATGCGGAAGTCGGCGTCCATGGCGATCAGCGCCATCGCGGCGTGCTCGCACAGCCGCCGGTAGAAGTCGGCGCCCACGGGCGGGATGTCGGTATCGTCGTCAGCCATGCGGTCTTGCGGATCGGAAGCTTCTGCCGGCGCGGGGCTCACGAGGCCGGCACACCGAACACCTGAGGGATCAGCACGAGCACCGTCTCATACTCCACGCCGTCGCTGTCGCGGATGAGGAAGCGGTGCCCGACGCTGGTGGCCCGGCGGGATTCGAACCCCGGGCCGACGATGAGCACGTCGCGGCTGTTGAGCCCCACGCGGAACGTCATCCCCTCGAAGGGGTAGTAGTCGGGGCGGTAGATCATCATCGGGCGGCCCATCGTGTTCGTGAAGCGGGGGAATCGCTCCGTGGTACGAATCTCCGGCAGGCCGGTGATCATGATTCGCGAGGGGTCGTCCTCGTTGAGCGTGCAGTAGAGGGCGACGACGTTGTCGCCGCCGGGGTAGTCGCGCCCGGTGAGGCTGCGGTCGTCGTGGAAGACGAAGACGGTCTGCGGGGGCTGCTGCATCTTGAGCGCCACCGGCAGCGTGTCGCCCGGCATGGAGATCATCGTCGTCGTCCGCAGCGGGCGGCCGGTCATCTTCGTCAGCACGGCGGCCACCTGCGGCCAGTCCTGCCGCCGCGCCACGCCCACCCGCAGCCCGTTGCGCCCCAGGTTGGCCGACCGCAGCGCCTCCACCAGCTCCTCGTCCAGGTAGCTCCACAGCTCCTCCGACCCGCTCGCCGTCCCCACCGGCACCGAGATCGTCACCATCCGCACCTTGATGACGAGGAAGATGCTCTTCCCGCCGGCGTTCGGGTCGGCGGCGTCCTGGCGGGGCGGAAGCCGGTCCGCCGGGATCAGCCGCTCGTCCTCCTTCGGCAGCGGCTCGATGCCCGCCTCGGTGTCGCCGAAAGGCGTGCAGCCTCCCGTCGCCGCGGGAGCCACGCACAACAGGGCCAGTGCAAGCCGCTTCATCATCGTGAGAGTTCGGCGAAGCGCCGCCGACAGCGGCGCCGCAGGGGCCATGCTACCCGGCCGCGCGGCGCGGTGTCAATTCGCTCGGGGGCGGGGGCGTCGGAGGACGCCCGCCGCGGCGACGAACGCCCCGCGCGACGCCGCGATCGTCCGCTCCACGTCCGCTTCGCCGTGGGCGGCAGAGACGAACATCGCCTCGAACTGGCTGGGCGCGAGGTACACGCCGGCGTCGAGCATGGCGTGGAAGTAGGCGGCGTAGGCCCTCGTGTTGCTCGCGGTGGCCGTCGCGTAGTCGGTCACCGGCGGGGGGGCGAAGAAACAGCACAGCATGCTGCGGAGGCGGTTGAGGCAGATGCGTCCTTCGAGCCCGGCGGCGCTGGCGGCCTCGCGGAGGCCCTCGGCCAGCGTGGCCGACGTTGACTCGAGGCGATCGTAGAAGCCGTCCTCGCGGAGGGCCTCGAGCGTGGCGAGCCCGGCGGCCATCGCCAGCGGATTGCCCGAGAGCGTCCCGGCCTGGTAGACGGGCCCTTCGGGCGCGAGGTGCGCCATGATTCCTGCGGGCCCGGCGACGGCGCCGACGGGCAGGCCGCCGCCGATGACCTTCCCCAGCGTCGTCAGGTCCGGCCGGACGCCGTACAGCCCTTGGGCCCCGCCGTAGGCCACGCGGAAGCCCGTCATCACCTCATCGAACACCAGCAGCACGCCGTGCGCGTCGCACAGCGCCCGCAGGCCGGCCAAGTACCCATCCGCGGGCGGCACCACGCCCATGTTGCCCGCCACCGGCTCCACCAGCATCGCCGCCACCTCGCCCGGGTGCGCCTCGAGGGCCGACTGCGCGGCGGCGAGGTTGTTGTAGCCCACCACCAGCGTGTCGGCCGTGGCGCCGGGCGGAACCCCGCGCGACGACGGCACGGCGAGTGTGGTGGCG
>CAZMDT010000379.1:0-3267 GCA_964564965.1 uncultured Planctomycetaceae bacterium
CGCCAACATCCCCCCCCAGGGCGGGCGGAAGCACCCCGAGCAGCAGTACATCCAGATGGACACCACGCACATCCTGTTCATCTGCGGCGGGACGTTCACCGGGCTGGAGGACATCATCAAGAAGCGCCTCGGCCGGCAGCTCATCGGGTTCGCCACGGAGGGCCAGAGCGACGAGAGCCCCGCCGAGCACGGGTACAACCTCGGGCAGGTCCAGCCGGACGACCTCGTGCAGTTCGGGATGATCCCGGAGATCATCGGGCGCCTGCCGTGCATCACGGCCCTGGAGCCGCTGGACGAGCAGGCGATGGTCCGGATTCTCACCGAGCCCCGCAACGCCCTGGTGAAGCAGTACCAGCGGTTCTTCGAGATGGAGGACACCAAGCTGGAGTTCTCGAAGGAGGCCCTCGACGCCATCGCCAAGCGGGCCATGGAGCGCGACGTGGGGGCGCGGGCGCTGCGGTCCGTCATCGAGGACCTCATGCTCGACCTCATGTACGAGCTGCCCGAGAAGAAGGAGCCCGGTGCCGTCTACGAAGTGATGGCCGAGATGGTCCGCGGCGAGCGCCAGCCCACCCTCTTCGCCGCCCGCAAGATGAAGCGCGAAAGCGCCTGACCCCGCCCGCCACGCCGCGGGTGCGCCACCCGAAGTCCCACGCCCGGGCGGTTGCGCTTCGCGCATGCCCCGCCGGCCGATATACTCACCCCGCCTCGGCCCCGGCCGTAAGGAGACCTTCGCATGTCGCTGCGCAACCGCCACTGGCACTTCACCCCCGACGGCCGCGAGTTCGTCATCACCCGACGCGACCTGCCCGATCCGTGGAAGAACCTGCTGATGACGGAGGGGCTCAAGAGCGAGATCGACCAGACGGGTGCGGGCAAGACGTACGGCCGCGGGGCGCGGGGCGACCGCGTGACGGCCGACGACTCGCCCCGGACGGTCTACGTGCGCGACAACGCCACCGGCCGGCACTGGACGATCAACGGCACGCACCGCCGGCGGCAGCCCGCCGGGTGGCAGTGCCGCCACGGCTTCGGCTACACGACGATCCGCTCGCGCACGGGGGGCGTCGAGGGCGCGGTGACGTACTTCGTGCCGGGCGACGACCCCGTCGAGGTGTGGCTGATTGATCTGGCCAACGCCGCGGACCGCCCGCGCGACCTCAGCGTGTTCTCGTATATCAAGTGGCGCCTGGCACACGTGGCCACCCCCAGCCACAACTATGACGTCCGCTGCGAGGGCGGCGCCATCCGCGCCGCGTGCCTCTTCTGGCCCGACGACGCCCACCGCACCTCCCTGCCCGAGTTCAACCGCGAGTGGGACCGCCTCGCCGTCCTCGCCGCCAGCCGGAAGCCCGTCGCCTTCGACTGCCTCCCCGAAGGCTTCATCGGCGAGGGGACCGAAGCCGCGCCGGCGGCCGTCGTCGCCGGGCAGTGCGCCAACTCCTTCGGGCGCGGGGGCGATAACATCGGCGTGCTTCAGCACCGCTTCCGTCTGCGGCGGGGCGGAAAGGCGCGGCTGGTCGTCCTGGTCGCCCTCGCCACCGACCGCCGCCACGTGCGGCGGCTGATCGCCCGGCACGCCGATCCGACCAGGGCCGCCGCGGCGCTTCAGCAGCTCAAGGACGAGTGGACCGAGTACCTCGGCCGAATGACCATCCGCCTGCCCGACCGCGACATCACCACCTTCGCCAACGGCTGGAACCGCTATGGCATGCGGCTGCGGTACTGGCAGCGGTACGGCTTCCGCGACACGGCCCAGGACATCGTGAGCTACTTCGCGTTCGACCGGCAGCGGGGGCGCGCGCGGCTGGCGCGCCTGTACGAATCGCAGCTCGCCTGCGGCAACTGCATGCACGACGTGCCGCACTTCCGCTTCCCCAGCCACGTGACGGTCAACTCCGACAAGCCGCTGTGGCTGCCGTGGGCCACCGCCCGCTACCTGAAGGAGACGGGCGACTGGGCCTGGCTTCGGCGGCGGCTGCCGTTCCACGACCGCGGGGCGGGCAGCGTCTACGAGCATCTCGTCCGCGGCATCGACTGGATGCTCCGGGAGTCGGGGCGATTCGGCCTGCCGCTCATCAAGTGCGGCGACTGGAACGACGCCCTCGCCGGCGCCTACGAGAGGGGCGTCAGCGTCTGGCTGGCGGAGTTTCTCTACATGAACCTGCGCGAGATGGCCGAGCTGGCCCGCCGCACCCGCCGCGGGCGCGACGCCGGGCGCTTCGACCGCGAGGCCGACCGCGTCCGCCGCGCCGTCAACCGCCATGGCTGGGACGGCAAGTGGTACGTCCGCGCCTTCGACAGCACCGGGCGCGCCGTCGGCAGCCGCCGCAACAGCCAGGGACGCATCTTCGCCAACCCGCAGAGCTGGGCGGTGCTGTCGGGCGTGGCCCCGCCGGAGCGGGCGCTCGTGGCGATGCGGTCCGTCGAGCGGATGATGGACACGCCGGTGGGCATTCCGATGATGTTCCCGGCCTACAGCCGGCCGGACCCGCGGCTGGGGGAGATCACGCGGTTCGCCCCGTACCATCATCACAACGGCGGCGTGTGGAACCACCTGAACACGTGGGTCATGCTCGCCGAGTGCCGCCTCGGGCGGACCGACCGGGCGCTCGATCTCTACCGGCGGATCTTTCCGCCGCGCCTCGCCCGCGAGCTGGAACGCTTCACCGCGCCGCCGTATGCCTACGGCTCGTGGACGAACACGCCGCGATCGCGCCTCTACGGCAAGGCCGACCTCGGCGCCAACACCGGAACCACCGCCTGGGCGTGGCGGGTCCTGTTCGAGGGCTTCTGCGGCGTGCGCCCGGAGTATGACGGGCTGCGCGTCGACCCGCGAATGCCGACGACGTGGCGCTGGGCGCGGCTGAAGCGCCCGTTCCGCAATGCGGTGTATCACGTCGCCATCGAGAACCCTAACGGCGTGGCCGCGGGGATCGGGGCCGTCGAGCTTGACGGCCGCCGGATCGAGGGCACCCTCATCCCCGACGACGGCTCGCCCGGCGAGCACCACGTCCGCGTCGTGATGGGGTAGGGCCCCGTGGCATGGGCGTCCCGCCTGCGCGTGGCATGCCCGTCGCGCCCGTGAGTGGACATGGGGTCAGGAACCTTTTCATCAACCGGGATTGGCGTGGGCCGTTCCTGCCCGTGCGTTGCCGAGATGGCCAGAGCGCCACAAAAAACGTTCCTGACCCCTTTGCCTCAAAAAACGTTCCTGACCCCTTTGCCTCCCCTTCGCCGGATGCTCCATCATCCCGGCTTCCGTTC
>CAZMDT010000380.1:0-3264 GCA_964564965.1 uncultured Planctomycetaceae bacterium
ATCGCACACGGGCGCCCGCATCGGCGCCGGTTCACGATCTTACGCCATCGCGGCGGCGCCCGCCACCGGAAAGCTGCGCACGGTGCCGTAACGCGGGCCTCTGACCCGCCGCGGTCATTCGACCACGATCACCTCGTGCATCTCGAGCCTCGGCAGGCGAAGGCCCAGCTCGCCTTTGGCCCACGTCCACTTCATCCGCCCGCCGCGCGGCACGATGCGCACGTCTCTGGGCTTTCGGCCCGGGCGGACGGTGACCTCCAGCGGCCCGACGACGGGCACCTCGTCGAAGACGCTGACGTGCGGGTTGGCGTGCGGCCCGGCCGTGTTGACCAGGTTGACCCGCAGCGTGCCGTCCTTCCGCATGATCGTGACGTCCACGTTGTGCGAGCCGGTGACCTCGACCATGGGCCTGCCCATCAGCTCGCGGGCGAGATCGCCGAGCAGGTCGCGCCAGACGGTGGTGCGCCAGCGGCTATAGAGCGCCCCCACGTCGGCGTAGACGGCGGCGATGCGCCCCTTGCCGCACCGGCCGATGGACGCCGCCGGCCAGGCGGGCGTGGTCGGGTCGTTGTCCTCATGCAGCGTGGCGAAGGGCTTCGTGCGCCCGGGGAGCCTCACCTGCTGCACGGGCGTCCTCAGCCCGCCCAGCATGCCGCCGTGGGCCAGGAAGCGGAGTTGCGTTTCGGGCCCGCCGACGGGGCGGACGCCGAGCTGCCGGCGGAACGGGCGGCAGGCGCGGGCGCCGACGACCAGCAGGTTCCCGCCGCCCTCGACGTAGCGGAGAAGCTCGCGGCGGAAGCGCCCGTCGAGCCAGTCCCATTCGGGAAGGACGATCAGAGGCCAATCGCCCATCCGCCCGGCGAGGTGATGCTCGCCGACGATCTCCACCGCCAGCTGCGAGTCGCACAGGGCGTTGAGGATGCCCTGCGTGGCGGCGGCCTCGTCGTTCCACGGACTGAAGAGGCGCTGCGTCTTGCGGTAGAAGCTTCTGCCCGCGTACACCAGGGCGATCTGCGGCACGGCGGTGGCCTTGTGGCACGCTTCCTGCCGGGCGCGGCAGAACGCCGCCACCTCGCCCATGATCCGCATCGTCCAGTCGTTGATGGAGGCGTCGTCCTTCTGCTTGTAGTACGCCTGGAAGCCTCCGCCGAGGGCGAGGACGACGGCGGCCTCCTGCTTGAGCTGGACGGCCGTCTTCGTGGCGCGATGGCGGTGCTCGAAGCTCGTGACGAAGCCCCAGGCCATGAGGTCCCACGGGCGCCCCTGGGGGGCGAGGCACCGGCCCTCCCATCGGGCGGAGTTGACGCTGTTGGTCCAGGAGTAGTCGCCGGAGAGGAAGTCCACGTTTGCGGAGACGGGCTCGGGCATGTGCGAGCTGAAGCCCCAGTTGCTGCACAGCTCAAAGCCGGCGTCGTGGGCGTGCAGCGCGTCCACGTAGCGCCGCAGGTAGCGGCGGAAGCCCTCGCGGCAGAACTCCAGGAACTTCGGGTAATCCGCCTCGCCCGGGCGGGGCAGGCGCCGCCGCCCGGTCTCCTGCCGCCAGGCCGCCGCCGCCCACTTCGAGTAGTCCGGCTCCGCCCCCCAGCACTCGCCGTCCAGCCAGATGCCGTCCACGCCGTAGGCGTCGCGCAGCTCCCTGAGCTGCGGGATCAGCAGCTTGTCCACGTACGGGCCGAAGACGCTCGTCACGCCGCGCGGGTGCGGCTTGCCGTCAGCGTTGCGGGCCGCCCAGCTCGGGTGCTTCCGGCACGCCTCCGTGTCCAGCACGCCGGAGTAGTGCATGTAGAGGCTCACGCCGGCGTCGGCCGTGGCGTCGCGCCAGATCCGGAGCTGATCCCGCACAAAGCCCGGCGCGGCGTGGCCGACCTTCGTCGGGTAGCTGCTGATGCCGCGATGGCCCTTGCAGTCCACCTGGATGTAGTCGGGGCCCACGAGGTCGATGATCCGCTGCACCATGCGTCGGGTGACACGGCGCCCGACCTGCGTGCAGGTCTCGTTCATGTGCTTGTCGAAGTGGATGCCGAGGAAGCTCTCGGCCCGCGTGAGACGGCGCGGGCGGGGTCGCCGTTTGGGAGGCATGAAGACGGGTCCTTACAGTGGCGTCTCGGTCCGCCGGCCGCTCCGGCGGGCGCATCGCCGCAAACGATGGCTGCGGCGGCGGGGATTCGCAAGCAAAAACACCCCGTCCGGTCCTCAGCGCCGCCCCGCGACGAGCTTGTCGAGCACGGAGTCCCAGGCGAGCGTGTCGCGATCGAAGTTGGCCACCTGGAACTCGTTCGTGAAGATGCTCCCGTCCACGCAGAGGCTCACGCTGCCGTCGCCGAACAGCACGTTCCAGGCGTTCTCCTTGGCGTGGGGCGTGCTCGCGTCGATCTCGTCGCACATCAGAACGTCGTCGGCGGCGAGGTCCGCCGTCTTCGGGTACTTGCGGTTCTTGTCGTCGGGGTCGGCGTCTTTCAGGCGCATCCGCGGGTTCCAGGAGAATCCGGCCCGCAGGCCGTCCCACGCCGGGTCGGCCGTCGAGTACGGCCAATACAGCCCGCCGTCTTCACGCCACTGGAGGCCCCGGACCGGCAGGGGGCGCTGGACGGCGAACTCGTAGGAGCTGTTGGCGGACTTATCCTGGCTGGGGCAATAGCACAGCCCGGCGTCGCAGTAGCTGTAGACGTACAGGAAGCCCAGGTTCTGCCAGCCCTTCGTGTTCCAGTAGAACCACTGGCCCCAGTGGTTGAAGTTCAGGTAGTTCGGGGAGCTGTAAAGGCGGCACGGAGGCAGCCAGGTGTTGTTGCTCTCGGCGTATAGCATCGCCGCCGTGCCGAGGTTCCGCTCGTTGGACATGCAGATGGCCCGGCGGGCGATCTCCCGCGCCTGCTCGAGCGAAGGCATCAGGATCGTCACCAGCAACGCGATGATGGCGATGACAACGAGAAGCTCGATCAGCGTGAACCCGTGGGCGCGGCGGGCCCGCCGCGGGTTGCGCCGATGCGCGTGTCGCGCGTCTGCCCGGGCCGGTGGCTGGGACGGCTCGCTCGACATAGCTCTGCTCTCCGCGCCTCCTTTCCATCTATTCTACCACGCCCGACCCGATCGCGGGTGCGTGACAGACCGTGAGCAACGGGGTCCGGTCTGTCCCGCGGCCCGCAGGACCGCGAGCATTCGGCGGCGGATGAAGGCCCGTCGGGCGCGGTTCGGCCGGCAGATCCCCGGAACCGGGACGTGTGGCGCGTGCGGGCAGGCGCTGCTATTGCTCCGGCGGGCCCTCCG
>CAZMDT010000381.1:0-3249 GCA_964564965.1 uncultured Planctomycetaceae bacterium
TGCGCCCACAGCGTGCCCTCCAGCGGGTGTTCCGTGGCCACGTCGTCGGCGACCTGCACCAGCAGCAGGAGCCCATCGTCATCCCAGCCGATCCGGGCGACCGGGAGCAGGTCTTCGCGCGTGGCAACGGCACCCTTGCGGGCCATCACCTCCACGCGGAAGCCGCCGTCCGCCCAATCGTCCGCCTTGCCGTCGATGGTGATGGCGTCGAGCCTCGGAATGTCGTAGCCCGCCTCGCCAAGGCCGCCCCCCACCTGCCCGCACCCGGCCAGGAGGGCCGCCGCCACCAGTGGGATCGCCTTACGAAACATCGCGTCTGTCCTTTCCGTTGGAGATCCCGAGATGGCTCCCGGCTCCGGGCACTGGGAAGTGCCCGGTGATTCTACCATGCCCCGCCCTGCCCACAACCCCTTTCCCGTCACTGGCGGACAGCACACGCACGAGCCCGGCGCACTGATGCGTTGAGGCAGCCCCGGCACCGGCATACACTGACGGCCGAGGCCGCGACACACGCGTCACGATCGGAGAGACCATGAGCGACACCGTATTCGCAGAGGCACTGAAGAAGCAGTTCGGCAAGGCGTTCGACGTGCTGGCCGAGGCGGTCGGCACGTTCACGCCCGAGCAGTGGCGCGCGGGCGGCTCGCCGTACACCGGGCCGGGGCGTGCCACCGCCCACGCCTTGGTCTGCGCGGAGTTCTACACCTGCGGGGAGCGTTCGGCCCTGGAGCACTTCGGCAAGGCCGTCTGGCAGATGACCGACGAAGACGTGCCCGACCAGGATACGCAGAAGGCGTACCTCGCCGAGTGCCGCGGCAAGGCCCTTTCGTGGATCGACCGCCTGGCAGCCGGAGGGTTCGCGACGGCGGACGCGGAGGAGGGAACGACGGAACTGGAGCAGGTGGTCTACGCCGTGCGGCACCTCCAGCATCACACCGGCGAGGTGTCTGCCTACCAGAAGCAGTCGGGCATTCCCGTCCGCGGGTGGGACTGAGGCGGGGTGTTCGCGGCGGGTCGTGGCGGCTCGTGGCGGCAGACGCTTTGCCCCCGCGCCCCCCGGCAGATAGCGGGCGAAGGGACTCGAACCCTCAACAACCAGCTTGGAAGGCTGGAGCTCTAGCCATTGAGCTACGCCCGCGGAACCATCGTGGATTATACATCGGCGCGCCAGGCCGGCAAGCTTGGCCACGACGAGGCCGCGATGGCGCCCCCGGCGTCGCCGTCGAAGCGGACGCTGTTGTGGAGGTAGAGCACGTTGCAGCCGTCGCGGACCGGCCGCTCGGGGGTCAAGCAAGAGCCACGCTTCTTCACGCCCGGGCCCGCCGCCGGGGCGCGCCACGGGGCGCACCGCGTGCTGTGGCAGGCCTTCTCACACCTCGACCAGCTCGCGCTCCTCGGCGCGCCAGGGGCGGAGAATGCCCTTGGAATCCAGGTAGGCCTCGCAGCGGGTCATGATGCCGGCGTCGTTGCTGTGCCCGTCGAACTGGAGCGTCAGGAACGGCTTTCCGCTCGCCCGCTTGATGAAGTGCTTGATGAACGAGTCCGGCCCGCACTTGAAGTTCGTGATGTGGATGATGTGCAGGTTCGAATGCCGCCCGACGATCTTCGCCACCGCCAGAATCCGCCGGCCGAGGTCCCAGTACATGTGCTCGTTCACGTCGCGGACATCGACGTCCGCGGTGTCGATCGCGTCCATCGGCACGCAGTTGACGCCGTACTGATCGCGAAGCTTGCGCGGCACGGACAGGTTGACGCCGAAGTCGTGGATGTTGTACGGCCGGCCGATGATGACGATGCCCGGCTCGCCGGCTGCGGCGAGGCGGTCGAGCGCGTCGCGTCCGGCCTCGAGGAGGCGCGAGGCGAAGCGGTCCTGGGCGGCGAAGGCGGCCTCGATGGCGCGGGCGGCGGTCCCGCGCGCGATGCCGAGCGTCCAGAGGAAGCGATGAAGCTGGCGGGCCACCTCGCGACGGCCCTCGCGGAAGCGGAGCGTCGGCGATAGGAGCTTCGGCGCCAGGTGCGCCAGGGCCGGCGCCCGCCGGACGACGAACGGCAGCGTCTGGTGCCACGGGCACAGGTGGCTCTCCGTGTGCAGCCACCGCGTTTCCATCGACACGATGTTCGGCAGGAAGATGCGGTCGACGCCCTTCTCGCCGAGGTCGGCCACGTGACCGTGGGCAACGATGATCGGGTAGCACGGCTCGGCGACGGCGGCGTCGAGCCCGGCCTGGGCGATCCGCGCGTTCGTGGGGTCGCCGAGCACCGGCCGCCAGACGCACGCCGCCCACAGCGTCCGCCAGAACGGCAACTGCTCCAGGGCGAACATCGTCAGCGGGATGCCGACGGTGGGCGCGCCGTCGGGCACGTCGGGAACGCCGGTGGCGTCGAACAGCAGCTTCTCGCGCAGGGCGAAGAGGTCGGCGATGACGGGCTTGCGCTCGGCCTTGACGCGCTTGCGGTAGCGGTCGGAGCACTTGTCGCCCCAGTAGGTCTTCTCGCCCTCGACGGTGAACTGCTGAATCTGGCAGGCGTTGGAGCAGCCGTGGCAGGTGAACTCGCGGAGCTGATAGTCCACCTTCGACATGTCATAGCCGCGAAAGCGCGACGGCGCCAGTGCCACGGCGGCCTTGGCGGGCTCGTCGTCGGGTCGGGAGGCGGGCCGCTCGGAGACGTACGAGCCGATTTGCACGACGGATCGTTGCTGGTCGCGCCTGTCGGCGGCGATTGTCATCTTCTCCTGCGCCAGCAGGGCGGCCCCGATCGCCCCGAGCACGCCGTTGTGCGGCGGCACGATGATCCGCTTGCCGAGGACGCTTGCGAAGGCGGCGGCCACCGAATCGTTGTACGCCGTGCCGCCCTGGAAGAAGATCACGTCGCCGATCTTTCGCCCCCGCACGACGCGGTTGATGTAGTTATAGACCACCGAGTATGCCAGACCCGCGACGAGGTCGCCCTTGGCGGCCCCGTGCTGCATGTGGGTGTTCACGTCCCGCTCCATGAACACCGTGCATCGCTCGCCGAGGCGTATCGGGGCCTTGCTGGCTAGTGCCATCTCGGCGAACTGATCGACGATTGCGATGTCCAGCTCGTCGGCCCGCTCCTCGAGGAAGCTGCCCGTGCCGGCGGCGCAGGCCTCGTTCATCGTGAAATCGACCACCACGCCGTCCTGGAGCGAGATGTACTTGGAGTCCTGCCCGCCGATCTCGAAGATCGTGTCGGGGATCTGCCCTCCCAGCAGCCTCCGCCCGACGA
>CAZMDT010000382.1:0-3248 GCA_964564965.1 uncultured Planctomycetaceae bacterium
GGTCGACCACGAGCGGCGTGACGCCGTTGGCATGCGTCACCTGGAAGTCGGCCGACGGGTCTCGCTCATAGACGCCGAGCGGCTCGGCCGGCTGGGACGCGCTCCACCAGGCGAACAGGTCGTACGTTCCGCCGCCGGGCAGCGTGGGCTCCCACATGGCCGTGGCGCCCGCCTCGTAGGCCACGCGCGAACTGCCCGCATACTCGTCAACGGCGTAGGACTCGAGCCACGTCCCCGTCTCGGAGTAGCCGGGGTCGAGGTTGTCGACGATCAGCTCCGTGCCCGCCGGGACCGCCGCCGGCACGCCCTGGACGAACCGCACCGCGTCCACGCTCGTTGCCTCGGCGCCGTCGGCCGCTTGAGCGATGCCCGCGCCGTCGCGGGTGATCGTCACGCTGCCGCCCTGCCCGGCCTCGAACTCGAACGAGCCGAGGTAGACCCACCGGCCTGAGTTCGCGTCCTGGTCGAGCGTCACCACCGTGCTGCCGCCTGCATGGTTGACGGTGTACATCGCCTGCGAGTCACGGTCGTAGAAGCCGTTGGCGGGGTCGTCGGCGCTCCACCACGCGAAGACGTCCCACGTGCCGCCGGCGGGCAGGTTCGGCGTCCACGACGCCATGTCGCCCGAGGTCGTGCTCACCAGCGAGCTGCCGTCCCACTCGTCGAGGGCGTCCGACTCCAGCCACGTGCCCGTCGAGGAGAAGCCGGGATCGAGGTTGTCCACGATGATCTCGACCAGCTCGCCGGTGCCGAAGGTTAAGCCCTCCATGTCCCAGCGGTTGTCCACGAGCGGAACGCCGAACGGCCCGACCGCCGTCCCGGCGCCCGTCGTCGTGTCGATCGTGATCAGCCCCTCGAAGCTGCCCGCGGGGTCGTCGCCGAACGCCCCGGTGTCGCCCATCACGCCATACAGCGTGCCGCTGGCGTCGAAGGCCACGTCCTCCACGTCGTCGGCGCCCACCGCCCCGATGTTGGTCATCTCACCCGTGGTGGTGTCGATGCTCACCAGGTAGCTCGGGCGTCCCCACAGCGAATAGGCGCCATAGAGCACGCCCGTCCGCGGGTCCACCGCCAGGCCGTCGATATGGCCTCGGATGTTGCCCAGCGGCGGGATCGGGTCCGGGTTGAGTGGCTGGATCGGCACCACCAGCGTCGCCTCAGCGGTGATGATGTCCAGCGTATACAGCACCCCGGGCGACGTCTCCGTGGGCACATCGACCGCATAGAGGCTTCCGGAGAACGGGTCGAACGTGAGGGCGTCCACGTCGTCCAGGCCGATGTCACCGATCAGCGTGATGAAGCCCGTCTCCGGGTCAATCGTCACCAAGAACTCCCCGCCGCTGACGGCGTAGATCTCCTCCGTCGCCGGGCGAACGGCGAGGTTCTCGATCTCGGGGTAGACGACGGTCCCATCCGACGTCTCGTTAGGCCCGAGGGCCGTGAACAGGCCGCTGCCCGCGTCGAGCCGCCCGAAGACGCCGGCGGCATTGGTCACGGCAAAGGCCTGCTGAAGAAGCGGCCCTCCGGGCGCGATCTCGCCGCCGCCGAGCAGTTCGGCGTCCAGAAGCAGGCGTCGCTCGAGGGGCTCCAGTTGGGGCGCGGGCGAAGGCGAGGTGCTGCGTCTGTTCATAGTCCCACTCCCAGCAAATGTAGTTTCGATCGAGCGTTCCGAGGTGCCCCTCCCTGGGCAGGATGCGTGCACTATTATCGCGCGCAGCGCCAGCGGCGCCAACCCCCAACTCTCAACAATTTTTCACAGCCCCCCGCGAGGCAGCCACCCGGGCAAGCGAAAGCTCGCAAGCAACTATCCTACAAGGGCTTAATCCTAATCCCTTGTCAGCGGTGACAGGCGGCCTGGCCCCGCTTCTCCAGGTACTGCTGGTGGTAATCCTCCGCCGGCCAGAACGTTGTGGCCGCCGTGATCTCCGTCACAACGGGCCGCCTGTGGCGGCCGGACGCCTCAAGCTGGTCCCTCGACGCCTTGGAGGCTGCCTCCTGCTCCGGCGTGTGGTAGAAGACCGCCGAGCGGTATTGCTCGCCGACGTCAGGGCCCTGGCGGTTCCGGGTCGTGGGGTCGTGGCACGCCCAGAATACGTCCAGCAAGTCCTTGTATGACACCTGCTTGGGATCGTAGATGACCTCGACCGCCTCCGCGTGCCCGGTCAGGCCCGAGCAGACGTCCTCGTACGTGGGGCTCTCGAAGTGCCCGCCCGTGTAGCCGACGGCCGTGGAGACAACGCCGTCCACTTGCCTGAAGGCCGCCTCGACCCCCCAGAAGCACCCGGCCGCGAACGTCGCCTTCTCGTAGCCGGCGTTGTCCGCTTCCCGGCTGACTTGCTCGCGGGTGCGGTGGGAGCCGTCGGTGCTGGCCATGGCCTGGTCCTCCCTCCTCTGCCGGCAGCCCGCGCCTGCCGCGGCGACCGCCGCCAGCGCCAGAAGCACGGACGAAGTTCGGATCAGTCTGAATCGCGGCGTCAACATCACCATACCATCATAGGCAGCCTTGCCGGCGGTGCGCGCTGAGCAACCGGCCGCCGAGCGGGACTCGCCCGGCGGCCGGGATGACTTGATGCGGCCCCAGGCCGGCTCAGCGCGAAAGCTCGACGCAGAAGACCGGCTTGTCGTTGGGAATCTCGAGGACGCCGTCGGCGCCCACCTTGCCGCTGCCGATGGCCTGCCGGTGCCAGTCGCGGAAGGTGTACGTCATGCCGGCCAGGGCCGGGGCCGTCACCTTGCCGGCCACTCGCGCGACCAGCACGGGCAGGGAGCCCTTCTGCGTCTTCTGCCCGCCGCTGCCGAGCTTGAAGCCGGTGTTGAAGCTGGTGCTCACCAACGAGATCGACGCCTTCCCGCACTGCGCCAGCGGCTTGCCGTCGATGGAGTAGACGGCAAAGGCGATGTACTTCTCATCCTCGGTCACGGGGCTGTAGATGCCCTCGGGGTTGTGAATCTTCACGTCGCTGAGCGTCACGCCGTGTCGGAAGTTGATCTCCTCGCCGCTGCGCGCCAGCAGCCCCGTCCAGGCCATTGCGCCCGGCGAGTCGAAAGACAGTGATCCCTTCTTGTGGTCGAAGCTGATCTCGTCCGTCGGCGTGTAGGGGTTGTGGCTGTTGCGGTCCTCGAACTTCACCACCGGCCCGATCACCTGGTCGTCCTCGCGGTTCGGGTCGATCTCGATCCGGCACCCGTACTGGTACACCGTCTGGAGCATGTCCATGCCCGTCTTGCCGTACGAGCCGCCGTAGGGC
>CAZMDT010000383.1:0-3245 GCA_964564965.1 uncultured Planctomycetaceae bacterium
ATCTCGCGGGTGGCCATCTCCTCGGTCAGGCGAGGCAGTTCGGCCGTCATCTCCACGAACGCCAGGTACAGCTCGCAGAGGCGGTCGAGCAGCTCGGCGTAGAAGGCGGGCTCGAGGGCGGCGTCGACGAGGGCGTTCTCGAAGCCGCGGAGGGTCCAGGTCCGCTCGAAGAGCCCCCAGCCGAGATGCCCCACGAGGAAGCTGTCGGCGTGGCGGCGGCAGGCCTGTAGCGCCTGGGGCTTCAGTTCCGGCCGGGTGAAGTCCTCGGGCCGGGGGAAGCGGTAGCCCTCGAAGGAGGGTTCCTTGAGCGGGGGCTCCTCGAGGTGAAACGGGCGGCGGTCGGTGCGCCACACGCTGCCGTAGATGTCGCGGGCGTGCGTGTGGCTGATGGGCACCTTGCGGTCGGTCTCCACGACGGCGACGTCCACGAGGTACGGCGTGAGCCGTTCCCGCCAATCCGGCGAGCCGTAGTGCGCGTCGATCTGCTCGCCGACGGCGTCCTCCCACCCGAGGCGGTACGGCACCGGGAAGGTCTCGCGGCGTTGGAGCTGCTCGAGCACGACGTCGCGCGGCTTCATGTGTGTCTCCCCGGCGCGCCGCCGGGCCCGGGGCGTCAGGCTTCCCGGCCGGCCGCGCGGGCGGCGTACCCGGCCACCAGACGCCTGGCCCGCAGGACCTCCCCCACCGACCACGCCTGCGCGATGCACCCGCGGGGGGTGTGCGGCGGGTCGCCGTCGTGAATCTCGCTGAGGAAGCCGATTCCGGCCTCGGCGAGGCGGCCGTCAAACGCCGACAGGATATCGCGCGCGCGGTCGAGGGCAAAGGGGTTCGCCCCCTCGACTTTGAGATAGGCCTCCACGAAGGGCCCGATGAGCCAGGGCCAGACCGTGCCCTGGTGGTAGGCGCGGTCTCGCGACTGCCAGGAGCCGCCGTACCGCCGGCGGTAGCGCGGGTCCTCGGGCGACAGCGTCCGGAGCCCCGCGGGCGTCAGCAGGTGCCGCTCGACGGCGCGGACGACGGCCGCCTGCTGAGCCGGCTCCAGCGGGCTGTACGGCAGCGACACGGCGAGAATCTGGTTCGGACGCATCGAGGCGTCCGCGCCGTCCTCCGTCACGCAGTCGTAGAGGCACGCCGCCTGGGCGTTCCAGAAGGCGGCGCGGAACGCCGGGGCGATGAGCTGCCCCTGCCGGGCGTACCGGGCGGCCAGGCCGTCGTCGATGCCGCGGCACCGGTAGGCCATCACCCCGTGGGCCGCGTGCCACAGGGCGTTCACCTCCACCGCCTTCCCGTGCCTCGGGGTGACCACCTCGTCCCCGAGCTTGGCGTCCATCCACGTCAGTTGCGTGTGGTGCGAGCCGCCGGCGAGCAGGCCGTCGGCGTCGGCGCGGATGCCGTATCGCGTGCCGTCGCGATAGGCGGTCAGAATGGCGTCGGCGGCCGACATGAGCACGTCGCGCCAGAAGTCGTGGTCGTTCGTGGCCGCGAGGTACCGCTCGCCCGCCAGCACGAACCACAGCGACGCGTCGATGCTGTTGTAATCCGCGCCGGCGCCGTAATCGTCGAAGCGGTTGGGCACCATGCCCTGCGAGAGGAACTCCGCGAACGTGCGGAAGACCTGGCGGGCCTCGTCGAACCGCCCGGTGGCCAGCAGCAGCCCCGGCAGCGCGATGAAGGCGTCGCGCCCCCAGTCGGCGAACCAGTGATAGCCGGCGACGATCGTCGCGGAGGCCGGGGCGCTTGGGAACCGCCGCCGCACCACGAACGCGTCGGCCGCCACGGCGAGGCGGCGGGTGGTCTCGTCGCCATCGTCGGCGACGGCGGCGGCGAGCGACTCGAGGCGCTCGCGGCGCCGGGCAACGGTGGCCTCGAAGTCGAGCCGGACGGGCGAGCCGAGGCTGGCGGTGAGCTGGCACGTGCCGCCGTCCTCGAGCCTCAGGTGAAACGCCCCGGGCGTGTAGAGGTCCTCGAAGCAGTCCTGCCCGCGGGCCATCTCGGCACGGTAATAGAACCGGTACCACCAGTGCGGCTGAGCGTCGAAGCGTGCGGCCGGACAGACGAGGTGCAGCGCCGCCGTGCCGTCCGTGCGGTCCTCCACCGCCACGCCATCCGCCTGTGCCTCGAACAGCATCTGGGCGGACGGCTCGAACCGCCGCAGGTGGTGGAAGTCGCGCAGGGCGACGAGCGGGCACAGGCGCAGGTCGGCCGGCCCGCCGCGGAGCGTGTAGCGGACGGCGACGGCGTTGGCGGAGTCGGCGAGGATGATCTCCCGGGTCAGTTCGAGCCCGCCGGCGCGAAAGACCATCGTCGGCGCCACGCCGTTGTTGCGGAACTCGGCGAAGTGCTCGACGCCGTAGGGGCTGAACGCGCCGTCGAACTCGTTCGTGGCGAGGTCCCAGGCGCCCTCGCCGGTCGAGAGGCGTTCCATGACGTTCGACAGGGCCACCATCCGCCCCACCGGCGGCGCCGTGGCCGCCACGAGCAGCCCGTGGTATCGCCGCGTGTTGCACCCGAGGACCGTGGAGGAGGCATACGCCCCGATCTTGTTGGCGAGGAGCCACTCGCGTTCGAGCATGCCGCCGAGGTCGCCGGCGTCGGCGGCCACGACAAGCGGTTCCGGCAGTGCACTGAGGGGGGCTTCGTCGCTCATGGCGCTCCTTGCTCCGTCCAGGGGGCGAAGCATTATAGCGGGCCGGCCCGGCCGCGCCTGCCCGGCGAGCGGCCCGCGGGAAAAAAAACGGGGCCCGCAGCGTAAAGCCGCAGGCCCACATCGCACGGGGTTTGTCCCTCCGGTTGGCACCCGTGCCAGACCAACTCGGTTTGTTACTTCGTCATCAGTTTGGAGACGTTGAAGACCGGCAGGAGCAGCGCCATGGCGATGCCGCCGATGACGAGGCCCATGACGATGATCATGGCGGGCTCGATCATGCTGGTGATGGCCTTGACGGCCGACCGCAGGTCGTCCTCGCAGAACTCGGCGATGCGGTTCATGACCATGCTGAGCTTGCCGGTGCGTTCGCCGGCGGAGATCATCTGCGAGACGGTATGGGGAACGAGGTCGACGGTCCGGAGGTGGTCAGAGAGGGTGCTGCCCTCCTTGACGCTCTCGGCGAGGCCGCGCCAGATCGCGGCATAGCAGACGTTGCCCGACACCTCCGCGGTGATGGCCAGGCCGTCGAGCATGTTGACGCCGGAGCTGACCATGGTGGCCATGGTGCGCATGGAGCGGGCGAGGTAGCTCTTGCGGT
>CAZMDT010000384.1:0-2232 GCA_964564965.1 uncultured Planctomycetaceae bacterium
GCGGAGTGGCGTTCCTCGACGCCCCGCCGCGCAAGCCAGGGCCCGGATGTGCGGGGTCCCCGTCATGGTGCCTCAGTGTCGCGCGCGGGCGGCGGGGACGCAAGGCGGAAGAGAACAACGACTCCCGGCGCGCCGGGAAATGTCGAAGCCCGAAGGCTGGGCCCGGCTTCGTCCCGCCTTCGGCCCCTCCTCGGCCGCTCCTTCGTCCCTCCCTGCCCCCTCCTTCGCCCCTTCTTCGCCAAGGCCACGGAGGGCTACGGAGGCGGGTTACTTGCCGCCGGGGCGGCCGGAGTAGAGCGCCCAGCCGATCCATCCGGGGGCGCGGTCGGCGCCGAGCGTCCGCGTCACCTCGCCGCGCGTCTCGCGGACCTTCAGCGGGTACAAGCCCCCGACGTGGCTGATCTCGCGGATGCCCATGATGGAGACCGCGGAGTTCTCGATCACGAACATCGGGTCGGCGGCGTCGCGGGTGGCGCCGCCCTCGTAGTGGAACCCGCCGAGAATCTCCGTCCGCCCGCCCCCGGTAGCCCGGAAGCGAACGCCCCCGGGGCCTTCTGACTTCGACCACATCACCCACAGGTCGCCGCCGTGGTTGCTGACCAGCCCTTCCTCCCCGCCGTTGCCCTCGGGATTGAGCTGGCGGACCCAGGCCTTCTGGCCGGGTTTGCGCAGGTGAAGGCGCGACGGGCAGTCCGTGACGAACACGTCCCCGCCCCCGTCGCCGATGATGACGGCCCCGCAGCTCTCCACCACCATCGTCCGACCGCGCGACCGGTTGATCAGCGCCACGCCCGGGCCGCCGAAAGAGTCGAGGTTCTGGAACTTGACCACGGGCGCGGCGTCGTCGCCGACGACGATCGCGCCGCCGTCCTGCCCGAGCACCCGGCCGAAGCCGAGGCCCAGCACGTGCCGCACGCTGCCGTGCACGCGCACCGTGCCGCGCAGGGTGTACCAGTTGGGGTCCGGCCCGCCGATGCCCCGCAGGTACACCGTCGTCTTTCCCGCCTTCGCCGCCGCGTCGATGGCGTTCTGGATGGCGGCCGTGTCGTCCTGACGGTCGCCCGCCACCGCGCCGTGGTCGTTCACGCACTCCCACTTCGCCGCCTCGGTCTCCCACGGCACGGAAGGCTCGGGCTTGATGGGCAGGCACAACGCCGAGGCCGGGGAGTCCTCGAACAGCCGCACCACCTTGTGCGAGAGGTACTCCTTGACGGCCGGCCCGGCCGCGTCGCCGGCGGGGCTCGTGCTCTTGATGGCCGTGGCGAAGCCCTCCGTGCGGATGTCGCGGGCATAGAGCACGCCACGGTTGACGATGGCCGCGCCGCCCTGGCCGCCGGTGAACCGCCCGCCGACGACGGCCACCACCCCGGCCCAATGGCCCCAGTTGTTCGGCAGGTCGCACAGGACGGCCAGAGGCGTGTTCTCCACGACGAGGGCCTCCATGCTGACGGCGTTGGCCGTCACGTAGACGCCCTGCTCGCGGCAGTTGCGGATGGTGAGGCGCGACAGCACCTGCCCGTAGACCCACGCGCACTTCAGCCCCGTGGCGAAGCCCTCCACCAGCGTGTCCTGGACCATGTTCGGCCCGTTGTTGGCGACGAACGTGCAGTTGACGCCGACGTTCCCGTGCCCGGTGACGCGAACGTTCTGGATGATGCCGGAGTTGGTGGCGTAGTAGCGGATGCCGTCCACTTCGGGATTGCGCCCCACGTCGATGGTGAGGTTGCGGATGTTCCGCATGAAGAAGTCGGAGGAGCTGTCGCCGACGTCCTTGGGGTGGGTGCGCAGGACGGCGGTGACGCCCTCGGCGCCGTCGTCGAGGCGGATCACGGTGCCGTCGCGCGTCTCGCCGTAGAGCCAGGGCCCCAGCGCGCCCTTGACGACGAGCGTCTTCGTGACGCGATAGACGCCGTCGGGCAGATAGACCACCTTGCTGGCCTTCACGCCGGGGGCGCAGCTCGCGTCGAGCGCCTTCTGGAGGGCGGCGGTGTCGTCGGTCCTGCCGTCGCCGGCGGCGGCGAAGTCGCGCTTCACGTCGAGCACGGACGGGTCCTTCGGGAAGGCGATGCGCCTCGCCGTCGCGGGCGCCGCCGGGCGCGAAGCCGCCCCGCTCGCCGGCTCGCCCGCGTGCGCCGCCAGCGCCGCCGCGAAAACCCCCGCCGCCACGATCACTCGAGTCGCCGTCATTGCTGAATCTCCTTCTCGGGCGCCACGGCGCGCCGTCGTCGAGCG
>CAZMDT010000384.1:2242-3243 GCA_964564965.1 uncultured Planctomycetaceae bacterium
CCCTTCGCGCAACCCGAGCGCTCGCGGCGCACCACGGCGCGCCCCGCGCGAACCCGCGGCCGCTGTAGTATAATCCCCGACAACGAGACATCGCATAGAGAGAAAGCCATGCCGGACGCTTGCAGAGGACCGCACACGGCCGGGCCGGGGATGCCGCGACGGGACTTCCTGAAGGCCGCGGGGGCCGGCGCGCTCGTCCTGGCCATGCCGCGGATCGCCCGCGAGGCGTTTGCGGCCGGCGAGCCGGGCCGCCGCCCGAACGTGCTGCTGATCATGGCCGACGACCTCGGGCACGAGAAGCTCGGCTGCTACGGCGGCACGTCGTTCGCCACGCCGCACCTGGACGCCCTGGCGAAAGGCGGCGTCCGCTTCAGCCATTGCTACGCCAACCCGCTGTGCACCCCCAGCCGCGTGAAGCTCATGACCGGGCGGTACCTGTTCCGCAATTACGTGGGCTTCGGGGAGTATCCCCGGGGCGAGGTGTCGTTCGGGCAGGTGCTGAAGCAGGCGGGCTACGCCACGTGCATCGCGGGCAAGTGGCAGCTCAGCGGCAAGGTTCGCGCGCCGGACATGGGGTTCGAGGAGTACGCGCTGCTGTCCGGCGGAAAGCGATGGGGCGGCGGCATCAACATCAACGGCAACAAGACCCGCCTGACGGATCAGCAGTACAGCGCCGACGCGCTGGTGGAGTTCCTGTCGGGCTTCATGCAGCGCAACCGCGGGCGGCCATTTTTCGCGTACTACCCGATGTTCCTCGTCCACACGCCGATCGAGCGCACGCCCGACAGCCAGCCCGGCAGCGACCCTTACGGCGACATGGTCCGCTACATGGACAAGCTCGTGGGGCGCCTGAGGGCGAAGCTCGACGACCTCGGCATCCGCAGGAACACGCTGATTCTGTTCACCGGCGACAACGGCAGCGCCCGCCCCTCGGAGCTGAACGGCAGGCCGATCATGGGCGGCAAGGGGCGCATGGGCGACCAGGGCACGCACGTGCCGCT
>CAZMDT010000385.1:0-3233 GCA_964564965.1 uncultured Planctomycetaceae bacterium
GACGGCGAGGAGAGCGGCCATGGCGCCGGACACCGACAACGCGACGGTCATCGGCCTGCAGTGGGGCGACGAGGGCAAGGGCAAGGTGATGGACGCCCTGGCGGCCGCGTCGCGCTACGTCGTCCGCTTCTGCGGCGGGGCCAACGCCGGCCACACCGTCACCGTCGACGGGCAGCGGTTCGCGATGCATCTCATCCCCTGCGGCATCCTGCACCCCGGCGTGCACAACGTCGTGGCCAACGGCGTGGCGTTCGACCCCGGCGTGGCGCTGGAGGAGATCGCCGCCCTCCACGACCGCGGCGTGGCAGCCGGGCCGGAGAACCTGTCCATCAGCACCTGCGCCCAGGTCGTCATGCCGTGGCACAAGCGCGAGGACACCCTCAGCGAGCGCCGCCTGGGCGGCGCCAAGATCGGCACGACGGCCCGGGGCATCGGCCCGTGCTACGCGGACAAGGCCCACCGCAGCACCGCCATTCGCGTCGGCGACCTCGTCAGCGCCGAGTCCCTCGCCGGGAAGATTCGCCACGTCGCGGAGATCAAGAACGCGATCTTCGCGGCCGTCTACGACGCCGAGCCGCTCGACGCCGCGGCCATCGCGGACGAATACGTGGACTACGGCCGGCGGCTGGAGCCCATGATCCGCGACACCGGCGCGATCCTCCGGCGGGCGCTGGCCAGGGGCGAGCGGATCTTCTTCGAAGGCGGGCAGGGCACCATGCTGGACATCGACCACGGCACGTATCCGTTCGTGACGAGCTCGTCGGTGACGGCGTGCGGGGTGCCCGCGGGCGCGGGCGTGCCCCCAAAGGCCGTCGGGCAGGTCGTCGGGCTGATGAAGGCCTACACCTCGCGTGTCGGTGCCGGGCCCTTCCCCACCGAGCAGGACAACGCCATCGGCGACCGGCTCCGCGACCGCGGGCACGAGTACGGCACGACGACGGGGCGCCCGCGACGCTGCGGCTGGCTCGACGCGTTCGCCGTCGGCTACGCCGCCGGCCTCTCCGGCGTCGACGAGATCGCCCTGTCCCTGCTCGACGTGCTGACCGGCTTTGAGGAGCTGAAGATCTGCACCGGTTACCGCGTCGGCGGGCGCGACCTCGAGGAATTCAGCGTGACGGCGATGGGCGCCGCCGAGTGCGTGTACGACACGCTGCCGGGCTGGCAGGAGGACATCGCCGGCTGCCGGACGTTTGCCGACCTGCCGCCCGGGACGCGGAACTACGTGGACCGAGTGGAGCGGCTGGTGGGCCGGCCGGTCGGCGTGATCAGCGTCGGCCCCGGGCGAGAGGCCACCATCATCCACAACACGCGGGTGAAGGGGATCGGCTAGATGGCGGACGTATCTCCGGAAGGCGTGGCGCGGGCCCGCGCGGCCTTGGGCATCCCGCCCGAGCGGCTGCCGCGCTCCGTCGCCATCATCATGGACGGCAACGGGCGTTGGGCCCGGGCGCGAGGCCTGGAGCGGTTCGCCGGTCACGAGGCCGGCGCCCAGACCGTCCGCGACATCGTCACCGAGGCGGCCGCCCTCGGGCTCGAGGCGCTCACGCTCTACAGCTTCTCCACGGAGAACTGGTCGCGCCCGCGGGACGAGGTCAACGCCCTGATGCACCTGTATGCTCATTGCCTGCTCGGCGAGCGCGACCGCGTGATGAAGCACAACATTCGCATGCACCACATCGGCCGACGCCAGGGGCTCCCGCCGCAGGTCATCGAGCCGCTCGACGGCGCCCTCGCGATGGCCGCCGGAAACACCGGCATGCACCTGTCCCTCGCCCTCAACTACGGCTCGCGGGCGGAGATCCTCGACGCCGTCCGCGCCATCGCCCGCGACGCCCGCGACGGCCGCCTCGATCCCGACGCCGTCGCCGAGGACGACATCGACAGCCGGCTCGGCACCGCCGGCATTCCCGACCCCGACCTGCTCATCCGCACCTCCGGCGAGATGCGGCTCAGCAACTTCCTGCTGTGGCAGATCTCCTACGCCGAGCTGTACGTCGCCGACGTGTACTGGCCCGACTTCACCGCCGAGGAGTTCCACAAAGCCCTGCGGGCCTTCGCCGATCGCCACCGCCGCTTCGGCGGCGTCGACACCAGCAACCGCTAGCGCCGTGTCAGGCGGCCCCATCATCATCGACGGCTCCCGGGGCGAGGGCGGCGGACAGATCCTCAGGACCGCCGTCGCGCTCGCCGCCGCCGGCGCAAAGCCCGTGCGCCTCGTCAACATCCGCGCCCGGCGTCCGAAGCCCGGCCTGCGGCCCCAACACCTGGCCGCGGTGCAGGCGGCCGCCGCCGTCTGCGGAGGCACGCTCGAGGGCGACCGCATCGGCTCGCGCGAGCTGACCCTCACCCCCGGCCCACTCGCCGCCCGGCGGTACCGCTTCGAGATCCCCACGGCCGGGTCGGCCATGCTCGTCGCCCAGACCGTCATCGGCCCGCTGGCGCTCGCCGAGGGCGAGTCGGAGGCCGTCATCACCGGCGGCACACACAACCCGTTCGCCCCGTGCTTCGAGTACGTCCGGGACGTCTTCTGCGTGCTGGCGAGCGCGATGGGCGTCGAGGGCTACGTCGAGCTCGCCCGGCCCGGGTTCTACCCCGCCGGCGGCGGCGAAGTGCACCTGGCGGTCCGCGGCGGCGGGCTGCGGGCGGCGCGGCTGCTGTCGCGGGGCGAGCTGCGACGGGTGGACGGCGTCTCGATCGCCAGCGCCGCCCTGCCGGGGCACATCGTCGAGCGCCAGGCGGCCCGGGCGGCCAGTCGCCTGCAAGCGGCCCGGCTTGATGCAACCATCGACCGCGCCACGCCCGAGTCCGCCTCGCCGGGCACGGCCCTGTTCCTGCGAGCGGTGTTCGCCCGCAGCGTTGCCGGCTTCTTCGGCCTCGGCAAGCGGGGCAAGCCGGCGGAGCGTGTCGCCGACGAGGCCGTCGACGCCCTGCTCGCCTTCCTCGACGCCGACGCCTCGGTGGATCCCCACGCCGCCGACCAGCTCGTGCCGCTGGCGGCACTGGCCGCCGGCGAGAGCCGCTGGCGAACGCCGTGCGCCACGAGCCACCTGCTGACGGTGGCCGAGGTCGTCCGGCAAGTCACCGGGCGGACCGTCGACATCGACGGCAGGCCGGGCGCGCCGGCCACCGTCACTGTCGCCGCCTCGCCTGACATGCCCTGAAACCGGGCTCCCGTTCTCAACTTCTTGCGCGTTCTTGCGCATTCTTCCCGATTCTTGCGCGTTCTTGCGCAT
>CAZMDT010000386.1:0-3212 GCA_964564965.1 uncultured Planctomycetaceae bacterium
AGAGCTACTCATGCCTTGATGGCACCGGCCGATAATCGGTACTGGTCGTACCGGGCAGTTGCGGCGGGCGCACCATTCGCTTTAGCATAGGGTCGGCACGAAGGCCGGGGTGCTTGGGAATGGCCAAGAATCTCTCAACATTCGCGATAGCCCAGATGCTCCACGTTGACCCCGGGTCAGTGGCGAACTGGATCGACCAGAAGCTGCTGAAGGCCCACCGAACCCCGGGCGGGCACCGGCGGGTCGCCGTGGAGGATCTGCTTCAGTTCCTTCGGGAGCACAAGATGCCGGTCCCGGAGGAGCTGGGCCCCTCGCCGACGCGGGTGCTGATCGTGGACGACGAGCCCGGGGTGACCCAGGTGATCGCCCGAGCCGTGAGGCAGGCCCATCCGGACTACGAGGTGATCGAGGCGCACGACGGCTTCCGCGCCGGCACGCTCTGCGCCACCCAGCGCCCGGACGTGGTCATCCTCGACCTCCGCATGCCGGGCATGGACGGCTACGAGGTCTGCCGCCTCATCAAGTCGCACGAGGCGACGCGGCACGCAGAGGTCATCGCCGTGACGGCCTATCCGTCCGCGGAGAACGAGCAGCGGATTCTGGAGTGCGGCGCGCGGCTCTGCCTGGCCAAGCCGCTCGACCTGCAAGCGCTCGTCAACGAAATCGGCGAGTCCCTGTAGGAGGCGGCCATCGAACCGACCCCCGCCGGGCCGGTCCGCCCACGGACGGAACAGGCGCCGCCAGGATCAGCGTTGGGACGCCCGCCCCGTTGCCCCAACGAATGCAAGCCACAGCCCGATCCTTGGCCAGCGCCCGCTTTTTCTCTCCTGAACTGCCCCGGTTCCTCGCGGGGCCACGTCGGATATCGTCGGCCGGGGCCCGGCGAACCCAAGAGCCCAACGGGGCGCCCCATGCGGCCTAGGCCAGGCCCGCATCCAGGCACCACTGGACTGCAAGCCGAATGCCCTCGTCGTATCCGACGCGAGGCTGCCAGCCCAGTTCGCGGCGGGCCTTGTCGGACGAGAAGAAGCACCGCCTGCCGATGAGCCAGACGGAGTACCGGGTCACCAGGGGCGGGCGTTTCCGGCGGAACATGTGGCCGAAGAGTTCCATGAAGAACGCGGCGGTGTGGGCCACCCGGTACGGGACCTTCTTGGTGACGGGCTTGGCGCCGAGGCAGTCGGCGATCTTGTTCATGTACTCGGCCTGGGTGATGACACCGTCGCAGGACAGGTTGTAGGCTTGGCCAACGGCGCGGTCGCTGGTGGCGGCGAGGATGCATCCCTCGGCCTCGTTGCCCGCGTACGTGAGGTTCAGGCGGTTCGTGCCGTTGCCGATGAGCTTGGCCTTGCCGGCGCGGATGGCGCGGATGAGCCTGGGCATGGAGGCGCGGTCCCTGGGCCCGTACAGCCAGCTCGGCTTGACGACGGTGACGGGGACGTCTCCTCGCTCGTGAGCGCTCCAGGCGAGCCGTTCGGCCTCGGCCTTGGCCCGGCTGTAGTAGCTCCACCGGTGCAGGTGGACGCCGAGCGGGGCGGATTCGTCGAGGACAAGGCCCTTGCCGTCGGGGTGCCCGTAGGCGGAGATGCTGCTGACGTGCAGGAACCGCCGGACGCCGGCGTCCCGGGCGGCCTCCAGCATGTTCCGCGTCCCGTCGATGGTCACGGCGACAAACCGCTTCCACGGGCCCCAGTCGCCGACCTGGGCGGCCGCGTGGTATACCGTGTCCACGCCCTCCATCGCCCTGCGGAGGCCCGCAACGTCGCCGAGGTCGCCGGCGACCTTCTCGACGTTCAGGCTGTCGAGGAACCGCGTGTCGCTCGTCCGGCGGACCAGCGCCCGCACGGGCTGCGCCGCGGCTAGCTGCTCGCAGATGTGGCTGCCCAGCAGCCCGGTGGCGCCCGTGACCAGGTTCATGGCGGTGCCGCCTTTCCGTTGCAGAGTCGCAGCCGCCCGTCGGCGCTCGCCGGGGGCGCACCGCGTACTCTAGAGGCGCCCCGCGCGGGCGTCAAGCCCGCCGCATCGGGGTGGCTTTCGATGCGCCGGTTTGATAGGCTTATGAGCAGACGCGATGCGCGGCGCCGCCAGCGTGCCCCCCGGCCGAACCGCGCAGAAGGACGCCCGTGCCCAAGCGGAACCTCATCTTCCTGCTCATCGTCGCCGTGGCGGCGTCCGGTGCCGTCTGGCTGCTGCATTCGCTGGAGGCGAAGCGTCGTGAAAGCCAGGCCGAGGTAGCCGTCCTTCGGGACGTTATCGAGTACCTGAAGGGCGAGGCGCGGACCCGCCGGCTGCTGGGGGATCGGGGCAGCGGCAAAGAGCCGGACATCGAGGACTTGGCCCGGCGGATCGCCGGGGGCGAGAGCCGCTACGACCTGTCGCCGGAGGAGCGTCGGCGCGTCACGGAGGGGGCCATCACGGGCATGGTCGAGGCCCTGCGCGAGGTCATCCCCGACCAGCACTGCCGCTATATCCCCCGGGCGGAGAAGCTTCACTTCGAGGACCGCGTGGTCATCGGCTTCGAGCACGGGCTCGGGCTGGCGTACGTCGTCGCCGACGGCGAGGCGAAGATCACCGGCGTGCTGAGCGGCTCGCCGGCCCATCGCGCCGGGCTGGTGCCGGGCGACCGGGTGATCGCCGTGGACGCCTCGGACCTGGGCGACATGGACGCCTGGCAGGTGCATCGCCTGCTCGACGTCCGCACCGGCGGGGCCGTCAGGCTCACCGTCCTCCGCGCCCCGTTCGTCCTGGCGGAGGGCGGCACGCAGCAGGTCATCGAGGTCGCCCCCGAGCGGTTCGAGGTCCAGACCGTCGAGGGCCTTCTCCGCGGGCCGGACGGGGAATGGCGCCATCTCGTCGACGAGCAGGACCGGATCGGCTACCTCCGGATCACCGAGTTCGTCGAGCGGACGCGGTCGCAGTTCGAGAACGCCTTCCTCCGGCACCTGGCCGGGGCGAAGGGGCTGGTGCTTGACCTGCGCGGGAACCCGGGGGGGCTGCCGCAGCCGGCCGCCCAGCTGGCCGATGAGTTCCTCGATCGGGGGCACCTGTTCACCATCGTGTCGATGAAGGGCGGCGAGCCGCAGAAGACGCCCTTCCGCGCCCGCCAGGAAGGCACCCTCTGCCCGCCGGACCTCCACGTGGTGGTGCTGGTGGATCGCACGACGGCCTCGGCGGCGGAACTGCTCGCCGGCGTCCTGCGGCGCCGCGGGCGG
>CAZMDT010000387.1:0-3212 GCA_964564965.1 uncultured Planctomycetaceae bacterium
GCACCGGATCAGCCCGTTCACCTTCCGCTCCGCCGACGTCGGCGTCGTGTTCGACATGATGATCCACGACATCGACCTGGTGCTGATGCTCGCGCGGGGCGAGGTGCGGAGCGTGCAGGCGATCGGCGTGAACGTGATCGGCGCTCACGAGGACATCTGCAACGCCCGACTCATCTTCGACAACGGATGCGTGGCCAACCTGACGGCGAGCCGGCTGGCCATCAAGACCGAGCGGAAGATGCGGATCTTCTCCGAGCAGGCGTACCTCTCGGTCGATTACGGCAAGCGTGTCGGCCTGGTCGTCCAGAAGAGCAAGAACCTCGACCTCATCCAGATGGCCCGCGACGTGGACGCGGGCGACCTCGCGGAATTGGCCGGGAGCGTGGACTACACCCAGTTGCTGAACGTCGAGGAGCTCCTCGTGGAGGACTCCACCGAGCCGCTCCGCCGTCAGGCCGAGGCGTTCCACGACACCGTCGTGCATGCCGCGCCGCCCGTGGTGACGGCGGAGGAGGGCCTGGCGGCCGTCCGGGTGGCGCAGACCGTCGTGGAGTCCATCAAATCGCACCGGTGGGACGGCGAGGGGTCGCTCCGCGAGGGCCTGGACGTTCTCCAAAGGGATGGGTAGGTCCGCCGGGCGGCGCCTCACGGCCGCCAGTGCCGATCGACGGCGCGCTGGACGGCCAGGTCCGTCAGCTCCGGCGATTCGCGCACGACGGCCTTCTCCAGCAGCTTCCGGAAGTAGTCTGACGTCAGGCGGCGCTGCTGCGCGTCCCGGAGCTTGCGCGCGATCTGGAGCTGGGCCTCCTCGAAGCTGCCGGTCTTCGCGGGCGAGACGCGCTGGGCGCGGACGATGTAGTGCCCGCGGTCGGTGGTCACCACGTCGCTGACCTGCCCCTCCGCAAGGGCGAAGGCGGCCTTTTCGACCTCGCTCTCACGGAAGCTGCCCACCTCCATCAGCGGCCAGGTGCCGCCCTCGCCGCCCCTGACGCCGCGGGAGAGTCGCGTTGCGACGCGGGCGAAATCCTCGCCGCTCTTCAAGGCGTCGGCGGCGGCGTCGATCGTCTGGCGCGCCTTGCGTCTGGCGTCGGCCTGCTGCTCGTCGGTCGGCGCGCGGACGCCCTCCGGCAGGAACGCCGCGAACGGCGCCGCGATGATCTGCATCTGGACCTTCTTCGGGGTGGTGAACTCGTCGCGGTGGTCGCGGTAGTACTCCAGGAGCATCCGGCGGCTGGCCTGGATCTGGGGCTCGAACTTCGCCCGGAGGTACGTCTGCACCGTCAGCGTGCGCTGCATCTGCTCCTGGTAGCGCTTGAGCGTGGTGCCCTCTTCGGCGAGGAGCCGCTCGACGCGCTGCCGCCCGCCCATCTCGGCGAAGGTGGCCTTCATCTGCTTGTCGAGCTCGTCGTCGATGATCGCCCTCTGCTGGTCCGACAGGTTCCTTTTCGCCTCCTCGAAGATCAGGGCCCGGCCGACCTGCTCCTGCATCGTCGCCTGGATGATCTTTCGCGCCTCCACCGTGAACGCCACGCGCGACTCGCCCTGTGCCGCCGCCTTTAGCGCCGGCGCCGCGGCGCGCAGGATGTCGTCCACCGTGAAAAACTCGTGATTCACCTGGAGCAGCGACGCCGCCACCACCTCCGACTCGCCGGTGCGGTTGTACCGGGCGGGGAGCGGGGGGGACTCGCGCGTGGTCGGCGCCGCGGCCGGAGCCGTCGCCGTGGTCGCCGCCGGTGCCGGCGGCGCCGGTGCCCGCTCAGCCACGCGTGCGGCGGCCAGCTCTTCCGGACGCAGCGGCGCGCTTTCGTCGGGACGCGTGACCGGCACTTCCTTCTTGCGCCACGGCCAGCGCGACTCGAGCCACGCGCACCCGCTGAGCTGGGCCGCCAGCACCGCCACGATCGTCGCTCTCAGAGCGGTCATCTCGCTTCCCTTCCGAGCCCGCATTATAGCTTCCCGGCCGCCTGCCTCAACCGCTTGAGCAGCACCTCGACGAGCGTGGGCTGCTCGCGGTAGGCCGGGGGCGGCCGCCAGTGCGCCGTCTGCCCATCCGGCAGCCTCACCGTGCCCGCCACGCCCTCGAACACCGCCTTCGCCGCGCCGAAGTCGTTCACCGTGAAGATGATGTCCGGGTCCATGCGGATGACGGAGTCCACGCCGAGCCCGCCGGCGAGCACCCGGATCTCCGACAGCGCCAGGAGCGTCTCGACGGCGTCGGGGGTCTCGCCGTAGGCGTCGCGGAGGTCGGCGCGGAGCTGGTCGAGCTCCTCCCGGCTGCCGCAGCGGGCCATGCGGCGGTAGACCTCCATCCGCTGGCGTTCCGACGGCACGTACGACCGGGGGATGTACGCGTCGATGCCGAGATCGACGTGCGCGTCGCGCCGCAGCTTCGGCGCCTCGCCGCGCATCTCCCGCACCGACTGCTCCAGCAGTTGGCAGTACAGCTCGTACCCGACGGCGGCAATGTGCCCGCTCTGGGCGCGACCGAGGATGTTGCCCGCGCCGCGGATCTCCAGGTCGCGCATGGCGATCTGGAACCCGGCGCCCAGCTCGGAGAAGTCCTGGATCGCCTTGAGGCGCTTCGCCGCCACCGAAGACACCAGCCGGTGCTCCGGCAGCAGCAGGTAGCAGTAGGCCAGGTGCTTGTAGCGCCCCACCCGCCCCCGGAGCTGATGAAGCTGCGCCAGGCCGAACCGGTCCGCCTCGTGGATGATCATCGTGTTGACGGTGGGAATGTCCAGGCCGGACTCGATGATCGTCGTGCACACGAGGACGTCGGTCTCCTGCCGGACGAAACGCAGCATCGTCCCTTCGAGCCGCCCGGTCGGCATCTGCCCGTGCGCCACGGCGGCGCGCGCCTCCGGCACCAGGCGCCGGACGCGCTCGCAGAGCCCCTCGATGTCCTCCACGCGATTGTGGACGAAGAACACCTGCCCCTGGCGGTTCAGCTCGCGCAGGATCGCCTGGCGGATGAGCCGGTCGTCGTAGTGGACGACCTCGGTGTGAATGGCCCGCCGGTCCAGCGGGGGGGTCGCCAGCGAGCTGATGTCCCGCAGCCCGAGAAGCGCCATGTGCAACGTCCGCGGAATCGGCGTCGCCGTCAGCGTTAGCACCTCGACCGTCGCGCGCATCCGCTTCAGCTTCTCCTTGTGCTTCAGCCCGAATCGATGCTCCTCGTCTACGATGAGAAGACCGAGGTTCTTGAATTTCAG
>CAZMDT010000388.1:0-3209 GCA_964564965.1 uncultured Planctomycetaceae bacterium
GACCCGTCCAGCGGCGTGCCCTCGAACACGAGCCACCCGTCGCCGAGGCGCATGTCGAAGCGCCCGGCCCGGACGGAGAGGGGCAGGCCGAACGGCATCGTCCACCGGACGTTCAGCTCGTCGAGCACCGCCTCTTCCCGGGTGACGCTGTTGTCGGCGCTGCCCGGCGCGCACGTCAGCCGCGGCTCCGACGTCAGCCGAATGTTGAAGTGGAGGTTCTCGATCGGCCTCACCTGCGCCCACACACGCCCGCGGAGACGATGCCAGAAGCGCGACTTGTCTCCCGAGGCGTTCTCATCCAGCGTCCAGTTGCACTGCTGGATCATCCGGTAGCGCAGGTCGGCGCCGGCCCGAAGCCACGGGGCGAGGTCGTTGTACTTCTTGTGGGCCTCGCAGAACCCGCAGTATTCGTCGGGCTTGGCCTCCACCTCGCGGACCTGCGCGGCCGCCGGCACCACGGCGACCATGCAGATCACCATCCCACACAACACTGCTGCACGTTTCATGAGCTGTCCTTTCCTTTTTCCTGAGACTCGAAACCGTCTGCCGGCACCGGGCCGGGACGAATGGTATCACCATCGGCACGAAGGCCTTGCCGACTCCACCGATCCTCACGCGCCGCCCGAGCCGAAGCACCGGTCGAGGTGCTCCCTGGACTCGGGCTGGGTGAAGATACTGACGACAATCAGCACGATCAAGCTCAAAGGCAACGCGACCACGAGCGGATCCATGACCGGCCAGTTCGGGCTGTCCAGCAGCAGGGCGTATCGGCCGGTCAGGGCCTTGCAGATGCCCAACGCCCTCGCCTCCGTCTCCTTGATGAACGTCAGCCAGAACGCCGTCACCACGAACCCCGCCACGATGGAGGCGATCGCCCCGGACCGGGTGGCGCGGCGGAAGAACAGCGCCCCCAGCAGCGCCGGCAGGAACGCCGAGGCGCACAGCCCGAAGAAGATCGCCGTCGCCCGCGCGATGATGTAGCCCGTGCCCGGGTTCAGGTAGCTGATGATGACGGCGATGACGATGCCGATAATGATCCCGATCCGCGTGACGCCGATGCCCTTGCCGTGCTGGCCGGTCGCCTGCTCGTAGACGTCGCGACCGATGCTCGTGCCGATGGCGTGGAACTGGCTCGACAGCGTGCTCATCGCCGCCGCCAGCAGCGTCAGCAGGAACACCAGCCCGAACCACTTCGGCATGGCGCTGCCGAGGAAGAACGGGATGATCCGGCTGGTCGAGGCCTCGTAGACGATCCGCTCCTTGCCCTCCTCATCCTTGACCGTCTGCTTCACGATCGCCCGCAGGTACGAGGTCGCGTTGGGGTGAACCGTCACCATCTTGTCGATCAGCGGGCGCGGGTCGGCGCCCTTGGCCAGCCCCTCGATCTCCGCGGCCGGCGTGATGGCGGCTGCGCCGCCGTAGCCCTTGTAGATCAGGTGAACATCAGCCGTGTCGTCGGCGTTGGTGTCCATGTGCAAGAGCACGCACGGCACCGACTTCTCATCCGGACCCACGTAGGGGGACTTCTTCTTGCCCTCGTCGGTGAGGTTCAGCCCGCGCTCCTTCTTGGCGATCACCCAGGCAAAGTGATAGGGAACCTGCTTCTTCCACGCCTCGGCAGACACGTCCTCGGGCTTCGGCGGGACCATGCCTGATACGCTCACCAGCTTGCCGCTGACGACCTCCCTCTCGGCGAAGTACAGGTTGCTCAGCGCCCCGACGGTGAACGCCACGCCCGTCATGATGAGGATGAATATCCCGCCGACGAGCACCGCCCGGTTCAGCTCGCGTTTGGACTTGACGGTCATGAACCGCACGGCCAGTTGCGGCTGGGCGAGCACGCCGATGCCCACGCCCAGCACGATCGTCGAGACGATGATCCACCAGAGGTTGTAGGCGTCGGGGTTGGGCTTTGCGCCGGAGGTGTCGGCCCCCCAGCCGAACTTGGGCATCGCGGTCCACCCCTTGAAGCCGATGCCGCCGAAGAGGTTCGGCTGCTTGCCCATCTCGGTGAGCTGTTCGTGGCTGGCGGCGACGCCGCCCAGGATGGCATACGTGCCGATCAGCAGCACCACCATGCCGATGAACATGATCGACCCCTGGAGGGCATCGGTGTACATCACGCCCTTCAGCCCGCCGATCACCACGTAGGCCGCGATCAGCACGCTGAACACCAGCAACGCCACGTTGTACGTGATGCCGAACTGCGAGGCGATGAACGCGCACCCGCCGATCAGCACCGCCGCGGCGTACAGCGGCATGAACAGGAAGATCACCAGCCCGCTGAACACCTGGACGAACTTGCTGCCGTACCGCCGCCCCAGAAGCTCGGGGAAGGTATGGGCGTCGAGACGGTGGCCCATCCGCCGCACCGGCCCGCCCAGGAACACGAACGCCACGAAAATCCCGGCGAAAATGTTCAGGAACGTCAGCCACAGCAGGCTCATGCCGAACATCCCCGCCACGCCGCCGAACCCGACGATTGCGCTGGTGGAGATGAACGTCGCCCCGTAGCTCATGGCCATCACGAACGGGTGAATCTTCCGCCCGGCGATCATGTAGTCGGTGGCGGTCCGTGTCCGCCGGAAGCCCAGCCACCCCAGGTACCCCACCACCAGCAGGTACACGATCACGACGATGATCTCGACAGCCCCGACTGCCTGTGCGAGCATAGGTGGCGTCTCCTTCAGCTAGGTGTCCGCGAGGGGATGAGCACGCCGGAAGGAGCCTACAGCTCCTCCTCGACCTTCTGCTCCTCGGCCGCCCAGTCGATGTCTTGCTTCTCGACCGGCTCCTCGCCGCGGTTCCACGTGATCAGCCCGTACAGCACGCACAGCACCGCGCTGGCGATGCACAGCAGGTACGCGGCGAGCACGTAGCTGTCCTCGATGCCCAGGGTCGCGCCCAGCATTTGTCCGTGTCCTTTCTGTCTGTCACGACGAGCGGATCGACCGATGCCCATCAAACGAAATAGCCGGGCGTAGGTTCATCGGAAAACCCACCACGGCATATTGGGGGAATCTACTAGCGGGAAATGTCGGCCAACGCAAGAGGTATTCGCAGAAAAACCGGCCCCCCGGCCGGGCGTCCGGCCGACGCCCCTCACGCGGTCACCACCACCTTCACCGCCGTCGTCCGGTCGCGAGCCGCCGCAAATGCCTCCGATACCCGCGCCAGCGGGAAGCGGTGCGAGATGAGGGCGGCGGCAT
>CAZMDT010000389.1:0-3197 GCA_964564965.1 uncultured Planctomycetaceae bacterium
CGAAGCCGATCCACCAGGCAAGGTACTTTCGCCAGAAGGCCTCGCTGACGACCCGCGCGAAGAAGGTGTTGCGGATGAGCCAGTAGGCCCCGTTGTTGATGTGCCCCCCGATGACGCTCTGCACGAAGTCGAAGACGTAGATGATGATCATGAGCGTCAGCAGCGTTGGCAGAACGGCCGCGAGCCCACGGAAGAAGAACCGCCTGAAGTCCCTGCCGAAGCTTCTTTTGGACGACACCGTTTGGCTCCGGTCCCGATGAACGGGCGAGCTGGTGAAGGCCCTCGTCCCTGCTGACTCTATCGGCAGGGGAGGCCCGCGTCAAGAGCGGACGCGCCGGCGCTTCGGTGGAAGGTTCTGCCGCCCGCGGCCGGAAGCGGCGACGGAAGACCAGGCTAAGCAACTATTTTGGAAACACTTACACTGCACGGGCGCGGGGCCGGCGCCCGCGCAATCGCGCTGCCGCGGAAGCCGACGATGCCGGGGCGGCGCTTGACTTCACCCCGCGGCGGAAGTACCAACGGGCCTTCGGCCCGGAGGGCCCAGAACCATGAAGGTCTTCGTCGTCAACTGCGGCAGCAGCTCCGTCAAGTACAAGCTGTTCGACATGGCGGATGAGTCGGTGCTGGCCCGCGGGGTGCTCGAGCGGGTGGGCTCGGAGGACGGGCAGCTGCATCACACGGCCGGCGGGGCTTCAGTGAGCAGGCCGGTCGCCGCGCCCGACCATCGCGCCGGCCTCGAGCTGATCCTTCAGGCGCTCGTGGCCCCCGACCGCGGCGTCCTCCGCAGTGCCGAGGAGATCGACGGCATCGGGCACCGCGTGGTGCACGGGGGCGAGCAGGTGAGCGCCTCCGCCCTCGTCGATGAGGGCCTGCTGGCGACGATCCGCCGCAACGCCCAACTGGCGCCGCTGCACAATCCCCCGAACCTCGCCGGCATCCAGGCCGCCATGGCCGCCGTGCCGGGCAAGCCCAACGTCGCCGTCTTCGACACCGCCTTCCACGCCACGCTGCCGCCGAAGGCCTACCGCTACGCCGTCCCCGTGGACTGGTACCGCGACCACCACGTCCGCAAGTACGGCTTCCACGGGACGAGCCACCGCTACGTGACGCTCCGCGCCGCCGAGCTGCTCGCAAAGCCCCCCGGCGAGGTCAACCTCATCACGTGCCACCTGGGTAACGGATGCTCCATGACGGCCGTCGCCGGCGGAAGGGCGGTGGACCATTCCATGGGCATGACGCCGCTGCCCGGGCTCGTCATGGGCACGCGCAGCGGCGACGTGGACCCGGCGGTGGTGCTGTACATGCTGTCGCGCGGCCGCAGCGCCGAGGCCGTGGACCACGCCCTCAACAACGCCTCGGGCCTGCTCGCCCTCAGCGGCGTCAGCAACGACATGCGGGACCTCCTGGCGGCGGAGGCCGACGGCAATGCCCGGGCCACACTCGCCATCGACGTGTTCGTGTACTGCATCGCCAAGTACGTCGGGGCCTACTATGCCATCCTCCCCGGCGTGGATGCCGTCGTGTTGACCGGCGGCATCGGCGAGAACGCCGCGCCGGTTCGCCAGCGCATCTGCGAGGCACTGGCGCCGCTCGGGGCACGCCTGGACGCCCGGCGGAACGCCCGGACGACCGGCGGGAACGCCGGCCCGATCACCGCCCCGGACTCCCCCCTGCCGGTGTGGGTCGTGCCGACCGACGAGGAGCTGATGATCGCCCGCGACACCGCCGCCATCGTCGCCGCACGCTGAGGGCGTGGGAACCCCGCCCTCCGGGGGATGCCTGGTGTGCGAGTTCACGAATCCGCGAGTTCGCGATTGCCTCCCCGGCCGCCGCGCGCGACACTCAAGCATCATGACGGGGAGCCCGCACATCCGGGCCCTGGCTTGCGCGGCGGGGCGTCGAGGAACGCCACTCCGCCGGCGAGAACACCGGCCCCGAGACGCTCCAGCCGGAGAACCCGCACCCGCCCTCGTCCCGGCGCGCCGGGACTACGGCCGGCAGCCGTCTGGTCGCTGCGCTATCCTCCCGCGGCCGCGCTGCCGGATGAATAGTCCAGCGAGAGAGAAAATGGTTCCTGACCCCTTATCCCCCGCGCATCTGATTAAGCGCAAGGTGCGGTTCACGTTCGCTGATCCGGAAGACAAAGCCCCGTGAGAGCCATGCCGGAAGCGATTCCCCCGTCGCCAGCATCCTGGAGTCCCGTGCAGAAGCCCGAGCGCGGCTCCGCTCTAATCCGGAAGGCGCCGACGGACAGTCCAAGCGCTTGGTGTGGAAGGGCGCGGGCCCACCTGAGAGTGGGAGGGGTAGCTGGCTCGACCCAGATACGGGAACAAGCTATCACCCACACATGGATTCCACCGGCCACGGGCCGCACTGGGATGAGAATCTACCTGGCGGCGCCGGGAACCGGATATATCCTGACGGCAGAATCGAAAGGAAGTGACCATGGCTTGTCATGAGATAGAACTGCGACCGGAAATCCCTGAGCCCTATGTTAAGCAAGCTCTGACTGATGGGTGCCAATTGGCACGATTCCTACTCGGGTGTGTTGATTTTGCTGCCGGTCGATTCCACACGTATTGGGAACGGAATGACGCCCCCAATGCCGTGGATATGCGTGAGGGCGCGGATATCCCGCAATCGGCATCGAGGTCGTGGCTCGCCCAGTGGATCGGGAGCTTCCTGTCGGAGAGCGCGGACAACGTGTGCGTCTTTGAGGATTATGAGGCCTCCCCGGGCGACCCGTGGCTGAAGGATGCGAAGTCTCGCCTAGCCTTCGTTGCCGGAGAGGTGTATCACGTGCTGACCCACCGAGACACCGACATGGCGATGGTGAGGGCGACGATAGGCGAGTCGCAGACAGCTTGGGTGTCAATCGGATGTACGGCACAATGTGCAACGCTTGCTGCTTTGGCCCAAAGCCGGTCACAGACTCTCTCAGTCGACGTCCTGCGGGAAGTGGCGGAAGGATGCAGGGGGATTATTGCATCGGCGTATGACGGCGAGGGCTTTGTCGTGTGGAGACCGTCATAGCGGCGTCCGCCGGAGTTCGGGGGGGGAGCCATGAGCAAGTCGACGTCAAGCGGCGCAAAGGATGTTCTCGCGGGATCTTCGATACATGCACTCGGGGCGTCACCCAGGCCGTGGCCCAGACGCACGGGGCGGCGTGGATCGACCCCGCCCACGACCCGGCCGGC
>CAZMDT010000390.1:0-3172 GCA_964564965.1 uncultured Planctomycetaceae bacterium
ACCCGGTCGACCACCACGATGGTTTCGTCATCGCTGCGGGGGGCCGAGCCCCGGAACGCCTCCACCGCGCCGAAGACGCTATCGGCCAGCTCCTCCGGCCCCAGGCGGGCCTGCCCGGCCACCAGGTCGCGAAGCCGCTCCCGCGTGAACCGCTCCCCTTCGCCGTTGGAGGCCTCCACGATGCCATCGGTGTACAGCACCAGGCGCTGGCCCGGCATGAAGGTGTGGCACATCTCATCCGGCACGAACGGCTCGACGCCGAGGAGCATGCTGTTGGCGCCCATGAAGCGCGTCCGCCCGGTGCCGGTGTCGCAGAGCAGCGGCCTCGGATGCCCGGTGTTGACGTACAGGCAGAGGCCCGTGGGGGCGTCGATCAGCCCGTAGAAGATGGAGCACGGCACGACGGTGCCCACCTTGTCGCCCAGCTCGATGAGCATGTGGTTAAGCGACGTGATGAGCTGCGTGGGGCGGCTGAGCTCGCCGATGCGTGACCGGAGGTAGCCCATGATCTGGGCCATGACGATGGAGGCCCGCACGCCGTGGCCGACGACGTCGCCGATGACAAGGGCGAGCTGGTCTTCGTGGATGCGGATGAAGTCGTAGAAGTCGCCGCCGACGCCGCTGCACATGCGGTTGCGGGCGGCGGCGCGCTGGTGCGGGCAGTCGCGGGGGCAGCGCGCGGGCAGGATGGCAGCCTGCAGTTCCGCCGCCAGCGCGAGGTCAAGGCCTTCCTCTGTCTGAACTGTACCGGCCACTAGACCATCATAGGCCCGTTCGCGCCCCGCCCCGCTACTCCTCGAGCGGCGAGAACTCGTCCTTGCCCACCCCGCAGTCGGGGCACACCCAGTCCGCCGGCACGTCGGCGAAGGCCGTGCCGGGCGCCACGCCGTTGTCCGGATCCCCCACGGCGGGGTCGTAAATGTAGCCGCAGGCGTCGCAAACGTACTTCTGCATTCGTGGTTGCCCTTTAGTGCTTCCGGCCGCCGCGTGCGGCCCGCGACATAACTACCGGCCGGGCGCGGGGAACGCAAGTGCCGCGGCGCGGCCGTGGGGGAATGCCGCTCACCACAGCCCGCTGAGCAGTTGGGCGATGTCCTTCCACGTCAGCGCGATGAACACGAAGAGGATCAGCGCCAGGCCGATGATCTGGACGATGTTCATGATCTTCAAGGGGACGGGCTTGCCGCGGATCTTCTCGATAAGGAGGAAGACGGCGAGCCCCCCATCCACGACGGGCAACGGCAGGAAGTTCACCACGGCCAGCGACACCGAGATGATCGCCATCAGGTACACCAGGCGGACGATGCTGCGCCGCCCGGTCTCGATGGCCGCCGCCCCGATGCCGACCGGCCCGCTGAACGCCTTGCCGGGCACGCTGCCCGCCACGTAGCTGCGCAGCGTGGCGTACGTCTGGACGAGGAACTCGTACGTTTCGCCGACGCCCCACGCCATGGCGGACAGCGGGTCCTTGCGGATTTCCGGCCCCATCAGCACATCGAGCGCCGGCAGCGCCGCACCGGCGATGGCCACGCGATAGGCCGACGGATCGAACACGGCCGGCGTGAGCCGGTCGATCTCGATGCGTTTTCCGCCGGAGAGCACGACCGTCACCGCCCGGCCGCGGAAGGCCACGAGCGCGTTGAACACGTCGATCCAGCCGTCGATGTCCCGTGTCTCCTGCTGCGGGGCATCGCCGGCGATGATCTTGTCGACCCGGTCGCCGGAGTGCACGCCTGCGGCAGCGGCCGGCGAGCCCGGGCGGACCGCGCCGACGACCGCCTGCTCCAGTTCCACCTCGGCGGCCACGCCGATCAGCGCCTGCCCGCGAAGCTCCTTCGGCGTGATGAGCTTCTGCTCGCGTCGCCCGCCGCGCTCGATCACAATGCTGGTTTCCTGCTTCAGGCGCGCCTGGTTCAGCGCCTTGAGCCGGCGAAGCGTGATGTCCCGCTCGCCCGCGTACTCGACGATGACGTCGCCGGTCTCCAGGCCGGCGATGTGCGCCGGCGACTTCTCGTCGGTCGAGGCGCTCGCCACCTCCAGTCGCGGCACCATCCCCAGAAGGCTCAGCAGAACGTCCTCGGGGAGGAGCACCTGGTCGTACCGGTACTCCTGCTCGCCGCCCTCAGGGCGCCTGACGTAGACGACGCCGTTGGCGCGGTCCAGCTCGTAGCCCGCAATCTGCCGGCGCTCGCCGCCCACGAAGAGCACGCCCTTCAGCCGCAGCGCCACGGGCAGCTCGACGGTGAGGCTCTCGCCGTCACGTTTCAGGCCGACCTGGACCTTCTGCGGCACCGCCCCGCCGGCCTCCGGCGACAGCAGCGCCTTCTCGATGCGGTCGACGTCCCATGAATGCCGCACCGGGCGCCCGGCAAGCGAGACGAGCGTGTCGCCGGCGCGGATGCCTCCGCCGAGGTCCTCCCCCTTCTCGCCGGCGAAGACCACATCGGCGGCGGGAGCGATGCCGAACATCTGGTAGCCCGCCGCCGACTCGCTTCGCGGCGCGCGGACGCCCATCTTCCCGCGCCCGATGACCGTCCGGTCGCCCACGTCGCGGGCCACGGTGACGTCGAACACCTCGTTCGTCTTGGCGAGGACGGCATAGGTCTTCAGCCGGTCGAACCGCGATACGCTCCGCCCGTCCACCGCGACGATCTCGTCGCCCGGCTCGAGCCCGGTGGTCTGCTTCGGCATGCCCGCCGGCGGGTTCTCCCACCCCAGCACCACCTCGGCGGCGGGCCAGCCGGGCGTCACGCCGCCAACCCGCGCCGCCATGAAGCGAATGCCCACCAGACCCACGATGATGAACAGCAGCGCCGCGAACACCACGTTCATGATGACGCCGGCCGAAACCACCAGCAGCCGCGCCCAAATCGGCTTGCTCGTGAACGCGCGGGGGTCCGGCTGCTGCTCCGCCAGCGGGCCGAAGTCCTCCTGCCCGGTCATCTTGACGTAGCCCCCCAGCGGCAGGGCCTTCACGCAGTAGTCCGTCTCGCCCCACCGGAAGCCGAACAGCCGCGGGCCGAAACCCAGGGCGAAACGCTCCACGCGGATGCCCACCCACTTCGCCAGGAGGAAGTGGCCGAGCTCGTGAACGAAGATGACGAGCCCCAGGCCGATGACCAGCAGAAGGACGGGCCAGAGCCACTGGCTCCACAGCGACGCGAGAGTCAAC
>CAZMDT010000391.1:0-3168 GCA_964564965.1 uncultured Planctomycetaceae bacterium
CACCGACCAGCAGAGCCACGAGGCGATGAGCTGTGCCGGCAACAGCTACCTCCAGACGCCGGCGATGGACTCGCTCGCCGAAGCGGGCGTGCGGTTCGACAATGCCTACTGCACCTACCCGCTGTGCACGCCCGCCCGGGCCAGCATGTTCACGGGCCGGTGGCCGCACGAGGTCGGCATCTTCGGCAACAACGTCGCCATCGACGAGGCGTTCCGCGAGCGCGAGCTGGGGCCCCTGCTGTCGGCCGCCGGATACGAGTGCGCCTACGGCGGCAAATGGCACATCCCCGGGATCGCCATCCCCGACGGCCACGGCTTCCGCCGCATCTGCGGCTTCGACGACGTGCTCCTGCCGGACAAGTGTGCGGAGTTCCTGCTGGCGGCGCATGACAGGCCGTGGCTGCTGGTGGCGAGCTTCGACAACCCCCACAACATCTGCGAGTGGGGGCGCGACCAGCCCCTGCCGTGGGGGGAGATCCCCGATCCGCCCCGCCCCGAGGAGTGCCCGCCGCTGCCGGCGAACCATCCGGCCCACCCGTACGAGCCGACGGCCGTCCGACGCCACCGCCGGCGCTACCGCGATGAGTGGGGCCTGATCGGCGACTACACGCCCGAGGACTGGCGCCGCCTGCGGTGGGCGTACTACCGGCTGACGGAGAAGGTGGACGCGCAGGTGGGGCGCATTCTGGAGGCGCTTCGGCAGAGCGAGTACGCCGCCGACACGCTGGTGATCTTCTCGAGCGACCACGGCGACCAGGCCGGCGCCCACATGCTCAGCCACAAGTTCGTGTTCTACGAGGAGACCGCCCGCGTGCCGTTCATCTTCGCCGGCGCGGGCGTGGCCCGCCGCGGCGAGGTGGACGACCACCTCGTCACCAACGGGGCCGACCTGTTCCTGACGCTCTGCGACGTCGCCGGCGTCAAACCGCCCGACGGCCTGCTCGGGCACAGTCTGCGGCCGCTGCTTTCGGGCGAGGAGGTCGACCGGCCCAACGAATACGTCGTGTCCGAGGCCCGCATGGAGGTGTTCGTCAACGGGTGCGAGGCGCGGATGGTTCGCAGCCGGCGGTACAAGTACGTCGCCTATGAGAAGGGCCGGCCCCGCGAGGAACTCTACGACCTCCGGGCCGACCCGGGGGAGATGGTGAACCTGGCGCTCGAGGCGAGGCACGCCGACGTGCTGCGGCAGCACCGGGAGTATCTGCGCGAGTGGTGCCGGGCGACGAACGACACGTTCGGCGGGAGGCACTACGCCCACCCCCAGAGACCCTTCATGATTCCCGGCGACGGGTATTACGAGAGTTGAGGACGGGCCGATGTCCGAGTGGAGCATCGACGCCGACTTCCCCGGCGGGAACATCATCGTGGAGGGCATCGACGGCGACGCCGTCCGCCTCCGCCAGGACCAGCGCGACACCGACCGCTGGTGGTTCTACTGGCAGTTCCGTGTCCGCGGAGCGGGGGGCCGGACGCTGCGTTTCGAGTTCACCGGCGGCGACGTGCTGGGCGTTCGCGGCCCGGCGGTCAGCGGCGACGCCGGCGCGACCTGGCGGTGGCTGGGGCGGGAGCCTGCCGCGGCGGAGGCCCCGCCCGGCTTCAGCCACGTGTTCACGGACGGCGACGACGACGTCCGCTTCTGCTTCGCCATCCCCTACACGCGGGCGGACCTGGTGCAATTCCTGGAAGCCCACGCGGGCCGCGAGGGGCTCACGCGCGAGGCGCTCTGCCGCAGCCGGAAGGGCCGGCCGGTGGACGCGCTCCGCTTCGGCTCCACGACCGGCCCGGCCGACCACCGCGTCGTGCTCACCGCCCGCCACCACGCGTGCGAGTCGATCGCCGACTTCGCCCTGGAGGGCGTCATCGAGGCGGCGCTGGCCGCCGACGACCTCGGCCGCTGGCTGCGCGACAACGTCGCCTTCCTCGCCGTCCCCATCGTCGATGCCGACGGCGTCGAGGACGGCGACCAGGGCAAGGGCCGCCGCCCGCGTGACCACGGGCGCGACTACGCGGGGGAGAGCCTGTATCCGGAGACGGCCGCCATCCGCCGGCTGGTGGCGGATTGGGCCGCCGGGCCCGCCTCCGGCGGGTGGGTGGCGATCGACCTGCACTGCCCGTACATCCGCGGCGAGTGGAACGAGCTGATCTACCTGGTCGGCCTGCGCGACGAGCGGCTCTGGGGCGAGCAGTGCCGCTTCGGCGAGATTCTGGAGGCCGTCCGGGCGGGCCCGCTGCCGTACGAGGCGAGCGGCAGGCTGCCGTTCGGCGAGGCGTGGAACACCGAGGACAGCCAGCGCGACGGCTGCGGCTTCGCCCGCTGGGCGGCCGGGCAGACGGAGGCGGAGGCGCCGCGACTCGCCACGACCATCGAGATCCCCTACGCGAACGTGGGCGGCGCGGAGGTGACGGCCGACGCGGCCCGGGCGTTCGGGCGCCGCCTCGCCGCCGCCCTCCGCCGCTATCTCGAAGCCAAGCCAACGGAGCGCTGACATGCCCCGAACCGTGCCCGAGCTCGACCGCGAGATTCCCGTGTACGACGAGGTGGACGTGCTGGTCTGCGGGGGTGGCCCGGCGGGCTTCTGCGCCGCCGTCGCCGCCGCCCGGGCCGGTGCCAAGACGCTGCTCATCGAGCAGACCAACTGCCTCGGCGGCATCGCCACTGCCGGCGGGCACAACCACATCTGCCTCTACACCGCCTGGGGCACAGACGAGCAGGTCGTCGGCGGGCTGCCCTTCGAGATGGCCGACCGCGTGGTGAAGATGGACTTCGGCGCCTGGGACGGCGACCGGGCCAAGCCGCGCGGCCACACGGTCGACTTCGAGCTGGAGGGGCTCAAGCTCGCCCTCGAGCAGCTCGCCGCCGAGGCGGGCGTCCGCATGCTCTACCACACCCAGTTCGCCGACGCCGTCGTTGCGGAGGGGCGCATCGCCGGGGCGTTCATCCAGAACAAGTCAGGCCGCCAGGCCGTGCTCGCCCAGCGCGTCGTCGACGCCACCGGCGACGCCGACGTGGCCGCCTCGGCCGCCGCGCCGTTCGAGATGGGCCGACCCGCCGACGGCGCCTGCCAGCCCGCCACACTCATGTTCACCATCGGCGGCGTCAACTGGCCGCGCGTCAGCGAGTTCCGCCAGGACGACCGGAAGCTCGAGGGCGTCTGGAAGGCCGCCCAG
>CAZMDT010000392.1:0-3158 GCA_964564965.1 uncultured Planctomycetaceae bacterium
GCGATATGCGCGCCGGCGGGGGGCGGGACGGGACGCGTAGGCCGCGGCAGCACGGCCACGGTAACGAGATGGCGCCGCGAAGCCCCCGCGGACGCTGTGGAAGCCCACCGGCCGGGTGGGCTTCCTTCTGCGCGGCGCGCCGGCGGCAGCGACAGAGGTGCCTCTGCCGGGCCCGCGCCTCCACGCCGGGGTGGCCCCCGCGGCCAGGGCGGGGGCGGGGGGGCGTTGACGCGGCGGGGCGGGGCTGGTAAGAGACACCTCTGCCGGTCGAAGCGGCGAGCGTCCGCGACGACCGGCCGAGAGGAGCCTCACCGATGGACCCAGGCAGCGGCGCGGCGGTACCGCCCGAGGGGACGAACCACGCCCGGTTTCCCGACCTCGCGGGGCGGTCGGGCATCGTCACGGGCGCCAGCCAGGGCATCGGCGCGGGGATCGCGGCGTTCCTGGGGCGGCAGGGGATGACGCTGACGCTGGCCGCGCGGTCCACGGAGGCCGGCGAGAAGGTGACCGCCGACCTGCGAGCCGCCGGCGCGGAGGTGCAGTGGGTCACGGCCGACCTGACGGACGGCGCCGGCGCCCAGCGGGTCCTCGACGCCGCGACCGGGCGTTTCGGGCGCGTCGACGTGCTGGTCAACAACGCCGCCAACAAGGGCTCGAAGGCGTTCGAGGAGCTGGACGCGGAGGCCTACGCCGGCTTCGAGGCCAGCGTGCGGATGCTGTACGAGCTGAGCTACCGCGTGGTGCAGCACATGAAGCAGGCCGGCGGGGGCGCCATCGTGAACATCTCCTCCGTCGGGGGCCTGCGTGCCCACCGCCGCCTGGCCGGCTACGACGCCGCCAAGGGCGCGATGGACGCGCTGACCCGCTCGATGGCCGTGGATTTGGCGCCGTACGGCATCCGCGTCAACGCGGTGGCGCCCGGGGCGACGTTGTCGCGCCCGGACGACCCGCGCTGGCTCCGCAGCGCCGCCCGCCGCGGGCCCTACATCCCCCTCGGGCGGCTTGCCTCGCGCGAGGAGATCGCCGCGGCGGCGGCGTTCTTCGCCTCCGACGCCTCGGCCAACACCACGGGGCAGATCCTCTACGTGGACGGCGGGCTGACCGTGCAGCTCACCCCGCCGGGGATTCGCGTGTGACAGCGGCAGGGAGACGCCCATGTCCGGCCTGAAGATCACCGCCGTCCAGACCTACCTGACGCAGCCGGTGGCCGCCACGCAGCGCCTGATCGTCGTGAAGGTGCTGACGTCGGAGCCGGGGCTTTGGGGCCTGGGCTGCGCGACCTACGCCCAGCGCCACCGGGCGGTGGCCGCCGCCCTGGAGCACCACCTCGGGCCGTTCGTGGTGGGCAAGGACCCCGCCGACATCGAGGACCTGTGGCATTCGATGATGGTCAACGGGTACTGGCGCAACGGTCCGGTCCTGAACAGCGCCGTCAGCGGGATCGACATGGCCCTGTGGGACATCAAGGGCAAGCGGGCGTCGCTGCCGTGCTACGAGCTTTGGGGCGGGCGGTGCCGGCCGGCGGCGGGCGTTTATGTCCACGCGGACGGGCGCTCCCCGGCCGAGGTGGCCGACCGCGCGCGGGCGCTGATGGCGGAGGGGTTCCGGCACGTGCGGTGCCAGATGGGCGGCTACCCGGGCACGGCGGCCGTCCGCCCGCCGGAGGGGGCCGCCGCGGGGGCGTACTTCGACCCGCGGGAGAAGCTGCGACGGGCGCCGGGGCTCTTCGAGCATCTGCGAGGGGAACTGGGCGAGGAGGTGGAGCTGCTCCACGACGTGCATGAGCGTCTCGCGCCGGTGGAGGCGGTGTGGTTGGCGAAGGCGCTGGAGCCGTACCGGCTGTTCTTCCTGGAAGACCTGCTGGCGCCGGAAGACGTGGCGTGGTTTTCGACCGTTCGCGCCCAGTGCGCCACGCCGCTGGCGATGGGCGAGCTGTTCAACCATCCGCTGGAGTGGACCGGCCTGATCGCCCGCCGCCAGATCGACTTCATCCGCGTGCACGTCTCGCAGATCGGCGGGATCACGCCGGCCATCAAGCTGGCGCACTTCTGCGAGGCCTTCGGCGTCCGGACGGCCTGGCACGGGCCGGGCGACGTCTCGCCCGTCGGCATGGCCGCCAACGTCCAGCTCGACGTGGCGCTGCACAACTTCGGCATCCAGGAATGGGCCCGGCGGGCGCCGGTCGAAGAGGAAATGTTCCCCGGAACGCCCCAGCTTCGCGACGGCTGCGCCTGGCCGAACGATGGCCCGGGGCTCGGCATCGACTTCAGCGAAGCCCTGGCCGCCCGGTTCCCCTGCGACGACGGGAACCCCACGTGGACCGTCTCGCGCACCGGCGACGGGACGATCGTTCGGCCGTAACGCTGCGCCGCGGCCCGGAGCGAACCATGAACGACAGCATCGAGACAGCCCGCAGCGAAGTGATCTGCGAAGAGTTCCGCGCCGTTTGCGGCGACGGCTGCCGGCCGCGGTGCGTCGGGTCGGACTTCCGGTTCACCGAGGGGCCGGTCTGGCTGCCCGGCCCCGGCGCGCCAGGGCTGCTGTTCAGCGACATACCGGCGGCCGTCATCTACCGCTGGGCCGAGGGGGAGGGCTGCTCGGTGTGGCGGGCAGACTCGCGCCACGCGAACGGCAACGTGCTGGACCTGGACGGCCGGCTGCTCACCTGCGAGCACGGCAGCCGGTCCCTGAGGCGGACCGAGCCGGACGGGTCGATCACAACCCTCGCCGACGCCTATGACGGAAAGAAGCTCAACTCCCCCAACGACGTGGTCGTCGCCTCCGACGGCGCGATCTGGTTCACCGATCCGCCTTACGGCATCAAGCCCGACCAGCAGGAGCAGCCGGGGCAGTTCGTCTTCCGCCTGGAGGGCGCCACGGGCAAGCTGACCGTCGCGGCGAACGACTTTTCCCGGCCGAACGGGCTGTGCTTTTCGCCGGACGAGAAGCGGCTTTACATCGCCGACAGCGATTCAGCCCGCCACCACGTTCGCGTCTTCCGCGTGAGGCCCGGCGGGGTGCTGGAGGGAGGCGAGGTGTTCGTCCCGCTCAACGTGACCCAGCACTGGAGCAAGCACGACTTCGTGCTGGTGGACACCACGGACATCCTGTTCATCTGCTCCGGGACCTTCTCGGATCTGAAGAAGGGCAGATATTCG
>CAZMDT010000393.1:0-3155 GCA_964564965.1 uncultured Planctomycetaceae bacterium
CACGATGGCGTTGGACTTCACGTGCTTGCAGACCAGCCAGGCGAAGCGGAGGTCGCGCCGCTCGCCCTCGGTGGGCCGGCGCTTCGTGACCGTCTCCCAGTCGCCCTCGTTCAGGCCGAGCAGGTCGCGGTCCTGCACGATCGCCCCGCCCACGACGTACTTGATGAACTTCTCGCTGTTTCGGCGCCCGGTGAGCGTGCCGACCTCCAGCAGCCGGACGTCGGGGCCCCAGCCCTTGCGCTCGCGGATGACGTCGAGCGCGCCGTCCTCGAAGGTGGGGGCCATGACGATCTCGGCGTAGAACCCCCCGGCCCCGGCGGCCTTTCCCCATCGCGGGTAGGTCTCGACGATGGCCTGGGCGAGGGCCTTCGTGACGGGGCGGTTGGCGGCGACGATGCCGCCCATGCAGGCGTTGACGTCGCCGAAGTAGGCCTTGCGGTAGGCCTCCACGAGGTCCTCGTCGATGGCGCATCCGGCAGGGTTGGCGTGCTTGATAATTGCCACGGCGGGGCGGTCGAACTCCTTGACGAGCTCCAGGGCGCCGTTGGCGTCGAAGTAGTTGTTGTAGGAGATCGGCCGCCCGCCGAGAAGCTTGGCGCGGGCGACGCACGGCTCGACGGCGTCGGTGCCGACGTAGAACGCGGCCTGCTGGTGGGGGTTCTCCCCGTAGCGAAGCTCCGAGGCCTTGCGGTAGCTGAACGCCAGGCGCTCGGGGAACGCCTCGCCCCGCTGGGCGGCGAGGTAGTGCGAGATCGCGCTGTCGTAGTGGCACGTCAGGGCGAACGCCTGGCGGGCGAGCTTCTGGCGCAGGTCGAAGCTCACGCTCCCGTCGTTGGCACGCATCTCGTCGAGCACCAGGTTGTACTGCGAGGCGTCCGTGACGACGGTGACGTACCGGTGGTTCTTCGCCGCGGCGCGCACCATCGTCGGGCCCCCGATGTCGATCATCTCCACCGCCTCCTCCAGCGTGCACCCCTCCCTGGCGATCGCCTGCTCGAACGGGTACAGGCCCACGCACACCAGGTCCACCGGCTCGATGCCGTACTTCGCCATGTCCGCCTGGTGCTGCGGATCGTCCCGCAGCGCCAGAATGCCCCCGTGCACCTTCGGGTGCAGCGTCACCACGCGGTGCCCGAGCATCTCGGGAAACCCCGTCCACTCCTGCACGTGGCGCACCTTCACGCCGGCGGCCTCGATCGCCTTCGCCGTGCCTCCCGAGGAGATGATCTCCACGCCCATCTCGGCCAGCGCCTTGGCGAACTCGGCAATGCCCGTCTTGTCGTACACGCTGATGAGCGCTCTGGCGATCCTGCTGTTCACTGTCGGGTCTCCTCCCGGGCGTGCCGGCGCGTGTAGCGGGTCGGGCCGCGGTCCGATTGGCGGAGCGGCCCCCGCCATCGTTGCGGCCGAGGGGGCTATCTCTTCATGAGTTCTTCGAGCGGCAGCCTCCCGGCCGAGACGGGGCGGAGGCAGAACAGCTTGCCGTCGGCGGTGGCGGCGTAGATGGCGGAGGCGGTGGTATTGGGCACGACCAGCGGGAGTTGCGACATCGGGACGGCCCGGGTGACCTTTCCGGTGTCGGTGTCGGCGATGAGGAGCCGGCCCTGGCGGTCGCGCAGGTAGATATTTCCTTCCATGATGGCGAGGACGGTTCGGGCGGCCTCGGAGCTCCACATTTCGGCCCCGGTGACGATGTCGATGGCGTAGAACTTGTCGCCGTCGGCATACTGGTAGACCTTGGCCTGCCCGACCTGAGTGGGCGTGGTGAGGGGCCCGCGGCAGGCGAAGGGCACCCAGAGCGGCTCGCCGCTGTAGGCGTGGAAGGCGTACAGCTTGCCGTCCTCGGAGGGCACGAAGCACCCGCGCGGGCCGACGTGGAAGTCGGCGACGACGGACGCGTCGAGCCGCTGCGTCCAGACCTTGTGCGACACCATGCCTTCGACCTTGCTGGCGTAGACGTGGTGGTCCTCGCTGGCGACGTACACGTGCTCGTCGGCATACTGAAGCGCCGCGGTGATCATCGCGCCGGTGTAGGCGTTCCACGTGTGCACCCCGGCGTCCAGGTCGAAGGCGTGGTACAGCCCGTTGACCCCCCCCGCGTAGAAGTAGAGCCCGTCCGTCGCCCCGGCGCAGTTCACCGCGAACGGCAGCGCCAGCTCGCGCACCACCTCGCCCTTCTCGCGGTTGAGCACCCACAGCCGACTGACCGTGTTCAGCACCATCGCCCGGAACGTCTGGTCCGCCCTCTTCCCGGTGTTGGGGTCCGCCACGCTCATCGTCACCGCCGCCGGGGGATGGCAGGGGTTGAAGATCGGCTCCACCTTCTCCGGGATCTCCCAGCTCCAGTTCGGCAGGCCGCGCTTCGCGTCCAGCGCGATCAGCCGCCGATGGTCCGTCAGGCAGTAGAGCTGCTCGTCCATCAGGTACAGCCGGTCGATGGCCTCACCCCGGTCGAGATCCACCGCGAGCGTCCAGTAATACTGGAGCCCCGTGCCGGAAAGGTCCGGGGCCTGGAAGGGCCCCTGCCGGCAGCCGCCGGCGATTCCGCAGGCCGTCACGACCACGAGGCACGTCAGCACGTTCCGCATGACCCGCTCCTCAAAGGCTGTTGGGCCGCCCGGGCGGCACCTAGTCCAGTGTGACGAAGTCGCCGAGGTCGACGCCGGCCTGCCGCTCGAAGTCGCGGAGGCGCTCGATGCGCTCGAGGTCGTCCGTGATCCGATGGGCGAGCTTGAAGATATAGGGCCGGCCCTCGAGGCGTGCCCGGAGATCGGCGACCATGTTGTCCCAGGAGCCATCGTACAACTCGCGTTTGAGCACGACCAGCATGCGTTCCTCGCTGGTCAGGCCCTGCACGAACCGGCGCGCCTCTCGGTCGGCTTCGTCGGGGACGGGAGTCACGTCGCCTACCTCTCGATCGCCGCGGCGACGCGCAGGCACGCCGGCCTCGCCGCGGGGCGCCTCGCGGGGCAACTCTACGGAGCGCCCCCGGCTTTTGCAACCGTATTCTTACCGCCCGCCCCTCGGCGCGCGCGACGGAAAAAGCTCTTGCAAAGCCTTCGCGCACTCCGCAGAATGCCTCTCTGGCCCAGCCAGGCGGCGGCGTAGCTCAGTTGGTTAGAGCAAGGGATTCATAAGCCCTGGGTCACTGGTTC
>CAZMDT010000394.1:0-3147 GCA_964564965.1 uncultured Planctomycetaceae bacterium
TCGCTGCCGGTGATGATCGGGATCTCGGCGAACTGCGGCCCGTAGTCGCGCCGCTCCTTCATCCGGACCAGAATCTCCCCCGTGGCGGTGTCGATGCCGCCGCCGGGGACATCCACCGCCGCCGCCTGGATCCGCGCCGCGATGTCCCCCAGCGTCAGCCCGTACCGGCGCAGGTTCTTCTGCGGCACCTCCACGCTGATCTCCAGGTCGCGCACGCCCTGCAGCTCCACGTGCGTGATGTCCGGGTCCTGGAGCAGTTCGTCCCGGAGCCGCTCGGCGGTCTCGCGCAGGACGCCCTCGCCCACGTTGCCGTGCACCATCACGCTCAGCACCTCGCGCTGGTGCGCGATGGCCCTCACCACGGGCTGCTCGGCGTCCTCCGGGAAGGTCGTGATGCGGTTCACCTCGCTCTGCACGTCCTGCGCGAGCTTGTCGATGTCCGTGCCGCTGATCGCCTCGATGAGCACTTGCCCGCCGCCCTCGTTCGCGGTGGACGTCACCTCCTTGACGCCCTCCAGCCCGCGGACGGCCTCCTCCACCGACAGCAGAATGCCTTGCTCCACCTCCTCCGGACTCGCACCGGGGTACGATACGGACACCTCGACCACGTCAATCTGGAGATCAGGGAAGATCTCCTGCTTGACGTTCCGCATCGCCAGGAAGCCCCCGATGAGGAACACGGCCATCACCAGGTTGGCGGCGACGGAGTGCCCCGCCATCCAGGCCATCGGGCCACGGCGCTCCCGCCGGCTCGGCAGGTCGGTCACGGCGTTGCCTCCTTGCGTGCGGGCTGGCCGGTTCGGCCCCCGGCCGGCCGGGTGGGCGGGCCCGCCTCCTCGCCGGCGACGCGGATCGGAAGCCCCTCAACCGGCGTGCCGAGGTCCGAGGTGATCAGCCGCTCCCCGGGCTTCAGCCCCGCCGAGACGTACACGCTCTCCTTGCCGCTCCAGGCGAGCGCCACGGTGCGGATCGCCAGCGTGTCCTGCGGCGAGGCAACCCAGACCCGCTCGCCGTCGTGCAGCGCCGCACGCGGCACGCGGATGACGTCCGGCAGTTCCCGGCCCTCAATCTGCACCGTCACGTAGGCGTCGAGCAGCAGCGGCGCCGCCCGGGCCTCCGGCGCCGACAGCCCCAGCGGGTCGCTCACCGAGACGATCAGTTGCGCCATCCGTCCCTGCGGCTCGAGCCCCGGCAGCAGACGGATGACGCGGCCGTCGCGATGGACGCCCTTGCCCCATCGCGCCTCGTGGTACACGCGGACCTTCGAGCCGCCCTGGCCGTCCGCCGGCAGGTCGATCCAGCGGAGCTGATCCACCGGCACCTGCACGCGGACCCAGTACGCGTCCGTGCCCACGAACCTCGCCAGCGCCTGCCCTGGCGACACCTGTGAGCCGCGCTCCACGGGGCGCGACACCACCGTGCCGTTGAACGGCGCCACCACGTTCGTCCGCTCGTAGTCCAGCCACGCCTCGTGCAGCGACGTTCGGGCTTCGTTGACAGCCGACTCCGCCGACGACCGCGCCGCCCGGGCGGATTCCACCGCCGCCGCCGCGGCGTTCACCGCCGCTTCCGCGCTGGCGAGCTGGAGCTCGCGGAGGACGAGCTGGCGGTCGCTGTCGCCAAGATCCTGCTCGAGCAGGTCGTACTCCCGGCGGGCGACGGCGCTGCGTCCCTGCTCGACCTTGAGGGCCTCCTGGGCCTTGGCCAGGTCGGACTGCCGCGAGGCGATGTCGCTGTCACGCTGCCGGACCGACAGCCCCGCCTGCTCCAGCCCCAGCAGGCGCTTCGTCAGGGCCAGCTCGTAGTCCTCCGGCTCGATCCGCAGGATCGACTCGCCCGCCGCGAACAGCCCCCCCGGCACGAACGACTCGCTGACCGAGGCGATCCGCCCGCCCACCTCCGCCGACAACGCAACGTCCCGCGCCGGCACCACCGTGCCCATCGCCTCGATGTCGGCGCGGTGCGCGGAGGCCGTCACCTCCATCACCTCCACCGGGACCGCTCCGGACCGTGGCGGGCGACGCTCAGCCTTTGGGCGGTTGAGCATCCAGTACGCGGCGACGGCCACGCTGGCAGCCACGGCGACGGTCGCCAGCAGCAGCGAGGCCGCGCGGACCAGGCCGCGATGCCGCGGCGGCTCGTCGGACGTCAGCGGGACGATCTTCTCGGTTTGCTCCGTCATGGCTCTGCTCTGTGCGCGGGCGCCCTATGCTAGGGCGCCGCGGCGCGTGGTTGCGTGGTGGGTGCGGGCTCGAGCGGCCCGGTGACACGGCGCGGGGCTTCCGGCGGCTCGGGCGGCTGCCAGCCGCGAGCGAGCGACCGGTACAGGTCGATCCGCCGGTCCACCAGCTCGCGGCGGGCCTGGAGGTACGTCCGCTGGAGGGCCTGGTGCGACAGCAGCGCCGTCAGGAACCGCGTGAACTCCATCGCGCCTTTCGTGTAGTTCTCGCGGATCTGCCGGACGGCCTGCTCCGACAGGCTGAGCTGGTTGGCGAGGCTCTCCACGTACCGCCGCTGGTGGGCCTCTTCGGCCAGGGCGTCCTCGACCTCGCCGACGGCGGTGAGGAGGGCCTGCCCGTAAGCGTGGAGCCTCTCCGCCGCCGCCAGGTTCGCCGCCAGGCTCGCCAGCCAGTTGTCGAACAGGTCGCGCACGCCTTCTCCCGACACCTCGGTGCCGGCCGACAGGCTCAGCCGTGGGAACCGGTCGGCGATGGCGGCGGCCGTTCGCTGGTCGGCCGCCGCGACGCGGATGGCCGCGGCGCGAAGGTCGGGCCGGGCGTTGACCCACTCGGCCGGGACGCCCGTGGCCGGCAGTTCCGGCAGCTTCGGAAGCTCACCGCCCGATGGGGCGGAGAACCGCCCGGGCGGCTCGCCGGTGAGCACGGCGAGGGCGTGCTGCTGCACCTGGAGAGCGGCGGCGACCAGCTCGCGGTCGCCGCGCCGCTGCTCCACCACCTGGCGCTGCTGGAGCACGTCCGGCGCCAACACCTGCCCTTGGCGGAACCGCAGCGTGATGATCTCCAAGATCCGCGCATTCGTGCCGATCTGCTCATCCAGCAGCGCGAGCTGACCGCGGAACTCCACGATGCGGTACCACGCTTCGGCGATCTGCCCGGAGACAGAGCGGGATGAACGACGTATCTGGTC
>CAZMDT010000395.1:0-3133 GCA_964564965.1 uncultured Planctomycetaceae bacterium
GCTTGTCGTAGAAGTCCTCCTCGACGAGCCTTTCGAACATGCCCTTGGTCTCGACGGCGAGGATGAACTTCGCCGAGGTGCGGAACTGCAGCGCCTCCACGACGGTGGGCACGCTGTAGGCGCCGCTGCCGAACTTCGTGCAGTCGATCTCGATGCGGCGCTTCGTGCGCCGGTCGCGGTCGATGACGACGAGCTCCCCCGCCACCTCGCCGCCGTGCTCGTCCGCGCGGAAGTGAAGCTGCTCGCGGTTGACGCCCACCATCGCCTCCACGTCGTCCATGACCGTGTCGGACTCGTCCTGCCCGGCGAAGGCGGCCTCGCCCCAGTTGTACGCCTGGTAGTATGCCTCCCGCTTCGTGGAGTGCCGGCCCGTCGCCACGAGGTCCTTGCTCATCGCCAGCATCTTCAGCGTCTGGGCGAACGTCTTGACGGTGTTGACGGTCAGCGTGCGGACCTTGTTCTTGCCGCGAAGCTCGAAGTGCCCCACCTGCGGGCGGTACCGCACGTTCGACAGCGACCGCACGGGCAGCTTCATCTGCGGCTTCTGCCGCCCCTTGATGCGGTTGTAGACGCCCCGGGCCTCGCCCTGAATCTTCGCCACGACGTCGTCGGCCTGCTTCCGGGCCATGTGTCACCTCATCCCAGCCGGGCGCCCAGCTCGAGCGGCACGGCGTCCGCCAGGCCGAAGGCCACCACGCGCTCGCTGATCGCCTCTTCCACGTCGCGGCGCGGGACGTCGCGGCAGGTGCTGCCCAACAGCTCGGCCTCGATCTGGGCGGCGATCACCCGCCCCGCGCGAGGCGAGAGATGCCACGTCCGGCTGGCCAGATCGCCCACCCAGCTCTTGTCCCACAGCGTCACCTGCCCGCCGTCGTGCCGGACGCGCAGCGCCTGCCGGCGGCGCTGCCGCCACTCGCGGTGGGCCTCCAGCCGTTCCGCCGCCGCCGTCAGCCGAACCCGGCGCAACACGTCCAGGCACAACTGGAAGAGGTCCGCGCTGCGGATCACGTCCGGGCCGTTCCGCTCGAGGTGCATGCCGATAGCCAGGGCGAGCTGGCTGGCGTCGTAGAAGCTGCCCGCCGTTCGGAGCATCGCCTGGTACATCGAGGCGGCGAGCCTGTCGGCCTCGAACGCCTCCTCGCGTTCGTCGCGCTTCACCACCCGGATCGTCCGTGACCCGTTCACGTTCGTCTCCCGGGGCGCCGGCCTCCGAGCCGGCGCCGGTCTATTCCTGCTGGCCGAACAGCGGCTTCTGCTCCGGCCCGACGGCCGGCGCGTCCTCGACCTCCTTCGCCTCGGTAATCAGCTCGCCGACGTCCGCGAAGTCGCGGTAGACGCTGGCGAACCGCACATAGGCGATCTTGTCCACCTCCCGCAGCCGGGCCGCCACCTGGTCGCCCACGAACCGCGATGGCACGTCCCGGTCGAACTCCTGAAAGATCGCTTCCTCGATGCCTTCGACGATCCGCCGGATGTCGTCATCAGTCACCGGGCGCTTATAGCTGGCCTTCTGGATGCCCGCGATGAGCTTGCGGCGGTCGTACGGCTCGCGCGAGCCGTCCTTCTTCACCACGGTCATGCGGAGGGTTTCCTCGGGTCGCTCGTAGGTGGTGAACCGCCGCCCGCAGGCGCTGCACTGCCGACGGCGTCGAACGGCCCGCCCCCCCTCGCTGCTACGGGAGTCCACGACCTTGTCGTCATCCTTCCCGCAGAATGGACACTGCATTCGTCAGGGCCTCTGGGTCTGCACAGGTGCCAACATATTGAGACATCCGCGATTGTAGCAGCCCATATCTTGGGCGTCAACGGAAACGCAAGGGCTTCGGGGTTGGCGCCCGCCCCCTGTGGGAATCCCACGCCGCCGCTCATTTGGCACGGTCGGCGCGCCGATACTACCTTTGCAGAGGAGGACCTCACGTGGGCGCCGCACGACGGAAGGCAGGGGCATGGGGGCTGGCCGTCCTGGCAGCCCTGGCCGTGCCCCGGCCGGGCCATGCCGCCCCGCCGGACCACCTCAACGCCCGCGCCGTCGAGATCGCCCGCCGCGAGGTCGCCGCCCTCGGGGAGGGCTACACCTCGCGGATCGACCGGCAGCGGCACCTCATCTACGTCACGGCCCTGGATGAGGCGCACCTGCGGGAGACGATGGACCGGCTCGACCGGTTCCACGACGCCTTCCGCCAGACCATGGGCAGCTTCGAGGCCAAGTGGAACATCACCATCCTGCTGCCGACGGTGACGGACTATCCCAGGCTCGTCGCCGACGAAAACACGCCGGGGATGTACTTCGCCAATGGGCGGCGGGTGGTGTCGCTGGATCGCGGCGATATCCTCCTGCACGAGTTCACGCATGCCCTGCACGATGCCGACGCCGGCGGGCAGCCGCATCCGCTGTGGGTCGTCGAAGGGCTGGCGACGCTGTTTGAGTCCAGCCGCATCACGCCGGCCGGCCTCGAGCCGCAGGTCGACACGTCGGTCTACCGCGTCCAGGAGGCGATCTACCAGAAGCGCGCCATCCCGCTTCAGGAGCTGCTGACGCGCAGCCGGAGCGTCTTTGAGAAGCAGCCGGCCCTCGCCTACGCCCAGTCGCACTACCTGATGCACTACCTCTACGAGCGCGACCGGCTTCGCGGGTTCTACCAGCGCCTGAAGGCCAACTTCCGCCGCGACGGCGACGGCGTGAAGGCGTTCGAGAACGCCCTAGCGGGCAGCGTGTCGCGTATCGACGGCGAGTGGCAGACGTGGGTAAGCAAGCTCAAGCCGACGGTGGACCTCGGCTGGTCGCGACGGGCGCGCCTGGGGGCCGTCGTGCGGGAGCACGACAAGGGCGCCGAGGTGATCTCGCTCGTGGGGACCGGCTCGGCGAAGCGCGCCGGGCGCCTCCGCGTCGGCGACGTTATCACGGCGTTCAACGGAACGCCCGTGGCCAAGCCGGACGACCTGTACGCCGCCATCCGCGCCGCCTGGGGCCTGACGACCGTGGAGGTGGCCCTGCTCCGCAACGGCCGGGCCCTGACGATCCGCCAGCCGCTCGGCGCCCCCGGCAAGTAGCTCCCTTACGCGTTGAGCCGCCAGATGGCGGCGTTGAGGATCGCGGCGTAGCTCACCCACGCCAGGTATGGCACCATGAGGG
>CAZMDT010000396.1:0-3126 GCA_964564965.1 uncultured Planctomycetaceae bacterium
GTCTCAGGGACAACGGCGGCAGCGACCCGAACGTTGTCGTTCAGGGCCTCGTGGTGTCGGTACCCGCCGGCGCCCAGGGCGCCGAGGCGATCGTGGACAATGCCGATGCAGCCGGGTTCCTGGCGACCGGGGCATGGGAGGAGTCGTTCGCGACGGATGAGTACGCCGGCAGCTCGATCGTCAGCTCCGAGATCGGGGCGACGGCCACGTGGATGCCCGACCTCCCGGCGGCGGGCCGGTACGACGTGTGCGCCTGCTGGAGCGCGGCCATGGGCGCGGGGCAGTATTACGACCGTGATTCGCAGGCGACCTACACAATCGTGCACGCCCACGGCACGACTGAGGTAGGCGTGGACCAGGACCACAACTCCGGCCAGTGGATGCTGCTGGGGAGCTTCGACTTTGCAGCGGGCACGGGCGGTTCGGTGAGGCTGACGCACGACGCCGACGATCCCCAGCCGACGTGCGCCGACGCGGTGCGGTGGCGCGGGACGGCGTGACCGGCGGCGGTGTGCTGCCCATCGCATGAGCGGGGGCCCGGGGAATCGAGGGGCTCGGCCGCAAAGGACGCATCGCGGCGGGGGTCTATCCGGCGGTCGCGGCGTCCGAGCCGGTGTCCTCGGGCTCCTTCGGCGCTATCGGCGAAGCCGGGAGCCGGACCGTGACCGTCGTGCCCTCGTGCGGCCAGCTTTCGAGCTCCACGCTCGCGCCCAGCCGCTCGGCCGCGTGCTTCACGATCGACAGGCCCAGCCCCGTGCCGCGGACCTCCGTGCTGCCTGAGCGGGAGCGGTCCACCTGGTAGAAGCGATCGAAGACGCGGGCCTGCTTGTCGCGGGGAATGCCGATGCCCGTGTCGGCCACGGTCAGCACGACGGACCCGCCTTCCGCTTCGAAGCGGGCCTCGACCTTCCCTCCCGGCGGGGTGAACTTCGTGGCGTTGTCGATGAGGTTCCTGAGGATCAGATCGAGCAGCTCGCGTTCGGAGCGGAAGACCAGCCGCCCGTCGGGGGCGGTGACGTGGAAGTCCACTTTCCGCGCGGCGGCCAGGGGGGCGAACTCCTGTCGCGTCCGTTCGGCGAGCTCCTGGAGGCACACGGGCTCCAGGACGGTTTCGCGATGGGGGTCGGACAGCGCCTGGAAGTCGAGCAGGTCACCGATGAGCTGCTCGAGGCGCGAGACCTGGCGGTCGAGAATGCCGCCGACCCGCCGCAGGACGTCGGCGTCGGCAGCGTGCTCGGCCCGCAGGGAGTCCACCGCGGCCCGGATCGTCGCCACCGGCGTCCGCAGCTCGTGCGAGGCGTTGGCAACGAACTCCTGCCGGACAGCCGCCAGCTCCGCGACCTCGCTGACGTCCCGGAGGACGACGAGGTAGCCGATCCGTCCGGCCGCGCCCCTCACGGGCGAGACGCGGGCATCGAGGACGCGGCTGCGCCCCCGGACCGTGGTCCGCACGTGTCGGGTCTCGCGCGGGCCGTTGTCCCGTGCGTCGTGGTAGAGTTCGAGCACCTGCGGGATTCGCAGGAGGGCCTGCACGTGCTGCCCGACCACGTCGCTCGCTTCGGCCCCGAACAGCGCCAGCGCGGCGGGATTCGCCAGCACGATGCGGTCGTCCACGTCGGTGGCGACGACCGCCTCCGCCAGGTTGTCCAGCGCGGTGCGGAGGTTGGCGCCCTGCTCGGTAATCACGCCCAGTTGCCGGGCGATGCTCGTCCGCATCTCGTTGAGGGCGGCAGCCAGGTCCTCCAGCTCGGCCGATCCGCGAACCCGCACTTTCCGGTCGAGCTCGCCCGAGGCGATGGCACGGGCGCCGCGGGTGAGTTTGCGAAGACCCAGCTGAGCAGCAGGGCGAGGAGGACGGCTGCCAGCCCGGCCGCTCCCGCCGCGATGGCGAGCGACCGGAGAATGAAGGCCCTGGCCTCCACGAGGTCCTCCAGCGGGGTGGCCACGCGCACGCACGCGACGATGTTGCCGTCCCGGCGGACGGGGAGGGCGATGTACCGGAAGGGAACGCCCAGGGTTTCGCTCGCTCGCTCGTCCCAGCCGGTGCCGCCGGTGAGGGCGGCCGCCACCTCGGGGCGGTCGGGGGTGCGGTGGGGGACCATGTCCACGGCCCGGACCTCGGAGGATTCGCCCAGCACCGTGCCGTCCGTGGCGATGATCGTGAGGCGCGACGCTCCCATGCCGGGGCGAAGGTGCTCCTTGCAGTACCGGTCGAGGGCGTCGGGCTTATCCCCGTAGGTGGGCCAGAGGGACTCGACGTACTGCTGCGACAACCTCGCCATCGAGAGCTGCGTAGCCTTCTGCGACTGCTGGTAGCTGTCGGTGAGGAACTGGTCGGCGATGGTGCCGCCCAGCAGCACCACGACCACCACCAGGATCAGGTTCCCCACCAACAGGCTCAGGAAGAAGCTGCGCCGCCTCATTCGCTCCCTCGCGAAGGCCCGGGGATGCTCGCCACGAGCGCCTCCGCCGCCGGGCCGTCAGCTTGGGTCCTTGCCCTTGCCCGGGAAGTCCAGCAGCGGCACCGGAACGAGGACGCTCGTGGCGATGTTCGACAGATGGGCCACGACCCGCTTGTAGTGCCGGGCCAGCAGGACGTAGGCGACCGCCTCATCGGCGCGGAAGCCGCCGCTCATGGCCAGCAGCTGCTGAATGAGGATGTCGCACTGCTTGCGCAAGGCCCGGCTGTCGCGGACGACCCTCTTCGCCGCCGCCTCGTCCTCGTTGAGCAGGCCGTCCCGCGTGGGCTTGAACAGTGCCGCCACCCCCGCGCGGATCTCCTCGAGCGGACCGTGAAACTCCTCGTGATCGTACGGGCGCCGGTAGAACTTGCCCACCTCGAAGATGTTCTTGCAGAGGTCGCCGATGCGCTCGGCGTCCTTGACCACGTTCATGAGGACGAGGCACGGAACGATGTCCGGGACGTTGCCGACCGACAGGTGCGTCACGACGGCCTCGCGAACCTCCTGCTCGGCGCGGTTGACCGTCCGGTCCCGTTCGTACAGCGGGCCGGCCAGGTCCGACCACTGGGCCTGGCGCATCAGCACGACGGCGGCCTGCTCGAACATCCACAGCCCCGCGTCGAGCATCTCGGCTACCTTCGCCAAGAGGTCCTTCATGAGGTCC
>CAZMDT010000397.1:0-3124 GCA_964564965.1 uncultured Planctomycetaceae bacterium
GAGTCGATCGACATCGCCGTGGAGTTCGGTGTGCCGGGGGTCATCTGCTTCTCCGGCAACCGCAACCCGGGCCAGAGCGACTACGAGGGGCTGATCCAGTGCGCCCGCGGCCTGCGGCGGATCGCGCCCTACGCCGAGCAGAAGGGCATCAACCTGAACGTCGAGCTGCTGAACTCGAAGGTGAACCACCCCGGCTACCAGGCCGACCGCACCGACTGGGGCCTCGCGCTCTGCGAGATGGTCGACAGCCCGCGCGCCAAGCTGCTGTTCGACATCTACCACATGCAGATCATGGAAGGCGACATCATCCGCAGCATCCGCAAGGGCATCGCTCGGATCGGGCACTTCCACACCGCCGGCAACCCCGGCCGAAACGACATGGACGACACGCAGGAGATGAACTACCGCGGCATCTGCAAGGCCATCGCCGGCACCGGCTACGACCTCTACGTCGGCCACGAGTTCAAGCCGCTGGGCGACCCCATCGAGGCCCTGAAAACGACGTTCGAGATCTGCGACCAGCCGTAGCGGCGCCGGCTCAGGCGCGGCGCTTCGCCGCGCGAACCTGGCGCTCGAACGCCTTCGTCTCCGCCCGCACCTGGCGGACAAAGCTGACGTGCTCGGGGTCGCCCATGACCGCCCGGTTCTCCTCCGGCGTGGCGAAGGTCATCTGCCGGAACGGGTTGTCGTAGTCCTTCTTTCGCGTGAGGTAGGTCTGGTCGGCGACGTGCCGCTGGATGCGAACGGCCTCGGTGAGGGCCCCGCGCCACAGGGCCGGCGTGAGCCGCCGCACGCCCAGCAGATCGCACAGCGTGGCGTAGGCGTGGCGCCGCTTCTGGAGGGGGTAGCCCGCCCAAAGCTCGTCGTACCGCTTGTGGATCGCCCGCCATGTTTTCAGCCGGCCGCTGCCGATGTCCGCGCGCAGCCGGTCGACGTCGGGCGCCGGAACAAGCTGCCCGCCCAGGTTCACCCACCGCGTGCAGCGCCGCCCGCCGAGGGCCTTGGCCATCGTGGCGAGCTTCGCCTTCGGGTGCTCGGCCGCCCAAGCGAGCAGGTTGCGGACGGCGTAGCGGTGCAGCATGTCGCGGTAGGCGTCGTAGCCCTCCCGCGGCTTGAGCATGATGACCTTGCGGGTGGAGTTCTCGAGCCCCTCGCCGAGCACCTCCAGGCGGTCGGTGGCGTCGGGGGGGCCGTTAAGCAGCCGCCGCCCCATGCGGGTGAGAACGCCGGCGGAGCGCTCGTCGGGGTCCTTGCCGGCGGCGCGGAGGGCGGCCTTGGCTGTCCACTGCTCCAGCAGCGCCATGGCGGCGAGGATCTCCTCGGCCGTGTCGGGGGCAAGCGAGTCGAACTCGATGTGCTGGACCTCGTGGCGGCGCCTGTCACGGGCGTGGAACTTCCAGTCGTTCCGCGCGAGGGCGTACATGTTGTACAGCCACCAGTACGCGGGCATCACCTGGAGCACGTCCGCGGCGGCGTCGTTGCTGACCAGCGCGAACGGCAGCGTGATGTCCATCTCGGCGGGGTAGTCGCCCTTGGCCAGCAGGCAGAACGAGGCGAAGCGGCAGAAGTGCTTGACCGACACGCACAGCCCCGGCCAGAAGCCCCGCCCCGCCTCGATCTCACCGTCCGGGGAGCGGCTGTTGTGGTTCGAGCCGAGCGTCGCGCACGCGGCGATGTTGCTCTGCCCCTTCACCAGTGCGGCAATCAGGAACGAGTTGTTGTGGTGTTGCTCGTGGGCCGGGAAGATCAGACCGTTCAGCACCTCGCAGCACGAGATCGTCGAGTTGTCGCCGAGATACGAGTGGATCAGGCGGGCGCCGTACTTCAGGTTCGAGCAGTCGCCCATCACGAACCGCACCGCCTTGCACCCGTAGAACACGTGGCAGCCGCGACCGACGATGCCGTTCACCAGCTCGACGCCCTCGCCGATCTGCGACGGCTCCTGGGGGTCGGAGTTGATGGTGAGGTTCTTGAGCTTGTTGGCCCCCTTGATGTAGGCGCAGGGGCCGATCCTGACGTCCTTGATGATGCGGCAGTTCTTGATGACGCACCGGTCGCCGACGGTGCCGTAGACGCCCCGGCGGCGGTCGAACTGCTGCTGCGTGATCTCGCCGAGCCGCGCCATCAGGCGCTCGTCGTCGCGGTACTTCGCCCACAGGTAGGCGTCGCCGGCGGTCATCCCGTCGAACGGCATGACCGCCCGCCCGCCGGCCTCGTTGATCAGCTCCAGCCAGATCCGCACGCCCTCGTCCTCGCCGTCCTTGACGATGCCGTTGCCGAACTTCGCGTGGCTCGTGGTGTGAATCTCGTCGATGTTCAGCAGGATGACGTTGTCGCCGACGATGTAGTGCGCGAGGTAGCGGACGTTGTGGATCGCCACGTCGTCGCCGAGATCGCAGGCGATAATCCGGCTGTTCGTGAGGCCCACCGGCACCTGCATGTCGTGGTATTCCAGGCACAGATCCTCCAGCCGCCCGATCCGCACCAGGCCGTAGAACTCGCAGTTCTTGATCGAGTGCGGCGTGAACTGGTCGGTCACCAGGATGTTGTCCCAACTGTCCGCCGTGTTGGCGTTCTTGACAAGCGCCTCGATCTCCTCGGCCTGAAGATGCCGCCACTGCTCCAGCGGGCGGGGGGACTGTGCGTCACGGAGGTAGTGCTCGTCCCGGCCCTTGGGGAGGTGCTCGGGCGGGATGAACCCGTGCCCCATCACCTCGAGGGACCTGATCGCCAGTTCGTCCATCGTGCCACTCCCTGTCCACGGCGCCGGGGGCGCTACGCCGGCGCGTTGGCCTTGTTCTGCTGTGTCCAGCGGTAGTAGTCGGCAAGCCTGAGCCGCCCGGCCGCCGGCCCATCGAGGAAGACGACCGTGTCGTTGTGCATCTGGAGAGCGCTGGCGGTGCACATGGCACTGATAGGCCCTTCGACCATGGCGGCGACGGCGGGGGCTTTCTTCGCGCCGCTGGCCACCATGACGCACTTGCGGGCGTCGAGCACCGTGCCGACGCCCATCGTGCAGGCGTACCGCGGCACGTCCTCCGCCTTGTGGAAGAAGCGGGCGTTGTCGGCGATCGTCTGCTCCGTCAGCGTCGTCACGTGCGTCCGGCTCGACAGCGACGTCCCC
>CAZMDT010000398.1:0-3092 GCA_964564965.1 uncultured Planctomycetaceae bacterium
CGGTCACGTGGCCTCGATCCGCATCATGCAGCAGCTCGACGCCGACCTGGACGTCCGGTCGTTCCGGCTGGGCGACGTATACCTCGGCAACCTCGTCGTCCACCTGCCCTCGACCCGCGGGTCGTTCACCGGCGAGTTCGACTTCGTGGAGTCGCTGGGCTTTGCGCTTCAGGTGACGGCCGGCGTGGACGTGGTGACGGACATCGCGCTGTGGTCGTTCACGGCGATCGACCCGGAGACCGGCGTGGCGCTGACCGGCGGGGAGGCGGGCCTGCTGGCGCCCGGCGACAGCGGCTTCGTCCGCTACACGATCCAGGCCGGCAACGGGCTGGAAACCGGCACCGAGTTGACCGCCGAGGCGAGGGTCTTCTACGACGACGGCGCGCCGATGCTCACCAACACGGCCGCCAACGTCCTCGACGCCGTGGCGCCGGCCACGACGTACACGGTGACCGACCTCGGGCGCGGCGACTACCGGCTGAGCTGGTCGGCCGAGGACGACGCCCCCGGCACGGGCGTCAAGGACCACACCGTGTACGTGTCGGTCAACGGCGGGCGGTACCGCCCGCTGCTGCTGCGGACGACGGAGACATCGGTGGACTACGACGGCGTGGAGGGGCGCACGGCCGAGTTCATCGTGCTCAGCTGCGACAACGCCGGCAACGTCGAGGCGTCTCCCGACGGCGTGGACCTGCCGGCGTACCAGCCGGCGGTGAGCCTCGGCGAGCTGCCGGCCCCGCCGGCCTCCGACGCCGAGGCGGAATTGCCGAAGGCGGACCCGCCGGCTGAGCCGAGCACGAATCCGCTGTTCGTGGAGGCGGAATCGCGGGTTCCGGCGGCGCTGCCGTCGGGCCGGCGGCCCTCGTACGCGACAGTCTACGAGCCGTTCACGGCCTCGGCGTTCGCCTGGGGCTTCGAGACGTCCGGGGCGGGCATCGGGCCGCTTGGGCTGGCCATTGCCCCCGACGGCGAGACGGTGTACGTCAGCGGCGGGGCGGGGCGGAACACGCTGTGGCGCTTCGGCCTGACCGGCGGGGAGGCCGACGGGCCCCTGGCCACGCTCAACACGCCCATCTACGACATGCTCTTCGACGCCTCCGGCCTGCTGTGGGCCACCACCGGCGGCGGGCCCCTCGTCCAGCTCGACCCCGACACCGGGGAGGTGCTCGCCGAGTACGGCAACGGCGTGACGCTCGGGCTCGCCGCGGCCGCCGGAGGCACGGAACTCTATGTCGCCACCGGCGGAGGGGTGGAGATCTTCGACCTCATCGACCGGGCGTTCCGCCCGTTCTCGAGCACGCGCGTGGACGGCCTGGCCGTTGCGCCCGACGGAACGCTGTGGGGCACGAGCTGGCCGTACGGCGGCGAGGTCGTTTCGTTCAACTCCCGCGGCCGCGCGACCGTCATGCTGGAGCTCGACTACGAGGCGGAGGACATCACGTTCGGGCAGGCCGGCACGCTGCTGGAAGGGCTGATGTTCGTCAGCCACGAGGGCCCCGTCCTGACGATGGTCGATCTCGTGACGCGGCGGAGCGTTCGCATCGCCGCGGGGGGCACGCGCGGGGAGTTCCTGCTCGCCGGGCCCGACGGGCGGCTCTACGTCACGCAGAGCGGGCAGGTGGACGTGCTGGCGCCGGCGACGCCGCCGCACGTGATCGCCTCCGACCCGGTCGCCGGTTCGCAGTTCGCCGGCTCGACGCACGTGGCGACGCTCGTGTTCGACGTGGACCTGGCGTCCGGCTCGGCGGCGGACGTGGAGCACTACGACCTGAGGAACCTCGACACGGGCGCGCCCGTCGAGATCGGCCAGGCGACGTACAACGCGACCGCCCGAACGGTCCAGCTCTGGTTCGAGTCCCTGGCGGTCAACGCCTACGAGCTGACGGCGGCGGGCGTGGAGAGCCAGGCGGGCCTCGCCATGGAACAGCCGTTCACGGCGCAGTTCGTCATCCTCGAGGACCTCACCGGCGAGGTCAGCGCGTCGTTCAGCGACACGCGGCTGAACCGGCAGGACGGGACGGTATCGTTCGAGGTGTTCGTGACGAACACGCTGGAGCGGCCCCTGGCGGCTCCCGTCCGGGTGGTTTTCCAGGGGCTCGTCGACACCGGCGTGACGGTCGTCAACCCGGACGGCTACACGGCCGACGGGCATCCGTACGTGGACCTGCCCGTGGCCGGCGGGGTGCTGCTGCCCGGCGAGGTCGCCGGGCCGCGCACCGTGACCGTCGCCGACGCGCCCGCCGCGAAGCTCGACCTCGTGCCTCTCGTGCTGGCCTCGGTGCTGCCGAACCAGCGGCCGGTGTTCACCTCCACGCCGCCCGGGGCCGCCGCCGCCGGACAGCCGTACCTCTATCAGCCGGCCGTCAGCGACCCGGAGGGCTCGGCGCTGGCGTTCGTCCTGGTGGCGGGGCCCGAAGGCTCAGCGGCCGACCCGCTCACGGGCGAGCTGGTCTGGACGCCGCAGGCGGGCGACGCCGCCGCGGCGCAGTTCGAGCTGCGGGCCTACGACGAGCTGTCGGGCTACACGCGCCAGGCGTGGACGGTCGCCGTGGCGGGGGTCAACACGCCGCCGGCGCTGCTGCCCATCGGCGACCAGTCGCTGGCCGAGGGCGACCTCCTGGAGATCGTCATCGGCGGATTCGACGCCGACGGCGATGCGCTCACCTACTGGGCCGACAACCTCCCGCCGGGGGCGCACTTCGACCACGAAAGCCGAACCCTGCGCTGGCAGAGCGGCGCCTACGACGCCGGGCGATACACCGGCGTGACGGCGTACGTCTCCGACGGCACCGCGTGGGCCTGGCAGACCTTCGAGATCGTCGTCAGCGACACCAACCAGCCGCCGGTCCTGGCCCAGCCGGTCCGCCGCACGATCCGCGAGGGCGAGACGCTGACCGTTCGCCTCGCCGCCACCGACCCCGACGGCGAGGCGGTGACGTTCAGCGCGCCCTTCCTGCCCATCGGCGCGGACCTCAACCCCGACACCGGCCGGTTCACCTGGCGGCCGGGGTACGACCAGCACGGCGACTACGCCGTCGAGATCATCGCGGGCGACGGCGAGGCCGCCGACAGGCGCACGATGGAAATTGAGG
>CAZMDT010000399.1:0-3083 GCA_964564965.1 uncultured Planctomycetaceae bacterium
ACCGCGGCCCGGGCGTTCGCGAGGCGGACGTCGAGGAGGAGCGGCGGCTGGCGTTCGTCGGCATGACGCGGGCGAAGGACGAGCTGGCCCTGACGAGCGCCCGCCGGCGGATGGTGCGCGGGACGCGCATGCCGCGGGCGGCGTCGGTGTTCCTCGGCGACATCGGCCGGGAGAACCTGCGCGTGGAAGACCGCACGACGCCGGAGCCGCGCCCGCACGCCCGCCCCGGGCGGTCGCGCGGCGGCTTCTACGCCGACGTCGCCACGCGCGAGGCCATCGAGGCCGACGCCGACGACCGGGCGGTTCGCGAGGCGCTGGCGGCGGGGCATCCGATTCCGCCCGAGTACGAGCACCTGCGCGACGGCTCGCGCGTGTGGAGCCCGACGTTCGGGGCGGGGACGGTCGTCCGCATCGGGACGCAGCCCTGGCCGAACACGCGGGCGGAGGTGCTGTTCGACGAGGCCGGGGCCAAGACGCTCGTGGTGGCCTATGCCAAGCTCGAGCTCGCCCCCGGCGGCTGAGCCGCGCCGGGGCGGTCAGCCGACCAGCAGCGATTTCAGGTGCACCACGGCCCCCGGCGCCTTCCCCCGCTCCATCGCGTCCGCCGCCGCGGTCAGCAGGTCCGCCTGGCGCCGCGTGAAGGCCATCGGCTCGCCCGGATCGACATCGGCGAGGCGGAGCGCCGCAAGGACGGCCTCGCGCAGGGCATCAAGCCCGGCCCCGGTGACGGCCGAGACACGCACGTCGGCGCGCCCGCGCGGCGGGTGCACGTCGAACTTGGTCTGCACGCGGAGCAGGCGGCGGGCGTGCAGCCAGCCCGGCAGGGGGGCGGGGGCCTCGGGCTCGGCGAGCAGGACGAGGTCGGCACCCTCGGCGCAGTGCCTGGCTCGCCGCACGGCCTCGGCATCGACGGGGCAGGGGGGCTCCCACAGGCCGGCCGTGTCCGTCAGCCAGAGCGGCACGCCGCGGAGGATCGCCGGCTCGCGGACCCAGTCGCGGGTGGTTCCGGGGCGGTCGTGGACGATGCTGACCGCCCGGCCGACGAGGGCGTTTGCGAGCGTGCTCTTGCCGGCGTTCGGGGGTCCGGCGATGACGACTTCGGGCGGGTCGAGCAGTCGGGCCATTCGCGCCAGGCCGGCCGCCGCACGCCGAAGCCGGTCCGCGGGGCGCGTCCCGAGGGGCGCCTCACCCGTCAGCGCCGAGCACGTATCGCGCGCCAGCGCGCTGAGGCCCGCGGCCCACTGCCGGCTGAGCGCCGTGGCGACCAGCAGGCTCCGGGCGGCGGGCAGTGCCTGGAGCATCTCGCGGCCGACGGCGGGATTGCCTTGCCGCGGATGAGCGGGCTCGAACGCTCGCCCGGGCTCGGCGGGCACAACGGCAGCGCCGCGCGCGGCCAGCAGCTTCAGCGTCGCCCTCGCGGCGGCCGGGCCGCCATGGATGTTGATCTCCACGGCCCGCCGCCCGCGGTGCACGATGGCCTCGTCGATCGTCCGCTGCCCGTCGTGCAGTCGCCCGAGCTGGAGCGTCGCCTCGCCGGCGCGGGCGTGGGCGCGGAGCGGGCGGAAGACGCCGTCGAGGATGTCCTCGGCCCGCGGGCCGGCGAGGGCGATGACGGCGATGCCGCCGGCGCCCGGCGGGGTCTGGAGCTCGGCGGTGGTGGGCCGTGCGTTCACGGCTGGCGGGTCGGGGGAGGCCGTTTGAGCAGCGTTCGGTAGTAGGCGGCCGCCACGCCCCGGAGGGCAAGGTCCTCGACGATGGCCTGGACGAGCCCCTCGCTGCCGGGGCGCCGGCAGATGAAGTGGGCGTCGCCGCCGGTGAGGATGACGATCGGCCAGCGCCCCAGCGCGGTGGCGTACGTCTCCACCAGCTCACGCAGCGCCCCCTGCGCGCCCCGCACCAGGCCCCCGGCGATCGCCTGCTCCGTGTCCTTTCCGAACACCCAGTCCACGTGCCGCGGCTGGACCCGCGGGAGCTGCGCCGTGCCGTGGTGCAGGCCCTCGGCCGACATGCTCAGCCCCGGCAGAATCGCCCCGCCGAGGAACACGCCCTCGTTGCTGACGCAGTCGATGGTGACGGCCGTGCCGAAGTCGGCCACGACGCACGCCGCACCCAGCCGGTCGTACGCCGCCGCCGCGCAGCACAGCCGGTCCACCCCGACGGACTCGGGGTGGGCCAGGTCGGTGTCGATGGGCAGCGGCAGGTCGCGCCCGATGACGAGCACGTCCTGGTCGAGGGCCTCGCCGGCGGCCTCGAGGGCCTTCAGGCCGGAGGCGTTCACGCTGGCGGCGATGATCTTCCGGGGCTCGGGCATGTCGCGCCACAGCGCGGCAATTGCCTCGCCCAGCCCGGCGAGCTCGCTGGTCCGCAGCCGCTGCTGGGGCGTCACGTCCTCGCCGTGGACGTGGGCGAAGTGGATCGCCGTGTTCCCCACGTCGCAGGCCAGAATGTGCGGAATGCCTTCCATCGCCCTATTCTGCCTGCCTCTGAGGGCGTGCCGGCTCGGGCACGCCGTCCTCGCGCAGAAGGCGCCAGATGCGCTCCGTCAGCGCCTCCAGACCCTCGCCGGTGACCGCGCTGATCGCCGCGACGTCCTCGCCGACGGCGTCGCGTAGCCTCTCAATCGCCTCCCGGCTGCCGGTCAGGTCCATCTTGTTGGCCACGACGATCTCGGGCTTGGCCGCCAGCTCCGGCGAATGCGCCGCCAGCTCCGCCCGGATGGCCCGGTAGTCGGCGGGCGGGTCGCCCTCCGGCGGGCAGACGTCCACCAGGTGAATCAGCACCCGCGTCCGCTCCACGTGCCGCAGGAACTCATCGCCCAGCCCCGCGCCGTTGTGGGCGCCCTCGATCAGCCCCGGGATGTCCGCCAGCACGAACCGCCGCCAGCCGGGCAGCTCCACGATGCCCAGGCACGGGCTGAGCGTCGTGAACGGATACGCCGCGACCTTCGGGCGGGCCGCCGACAGGCGCGACAGCAGCGTGCTCTTGCCGGCGTTGGGCTTGCCGATCAGCCCGGCGTCGGCGATGAGCTTGAGCTCCAGGCGGAGGCGTCGCTGGCGTCCGGGGCCGCCGGGCTCGCACTCGCG
>CAZMDT010000400.1:0-3081 GCA_964564965.1 uncultured Planctomycetaceae bacterium
CAGCCGGCGGAGGCGGCGCGCCAGGGGCTCCTGCCGCCCGGTGAGCGCCACCAGGCAGATCTGCGGGCACCGCGCCAGCAGCCGGCGGGCGATCCGCGCCACCGGCCCGCACACGAACTCCGTGCCGCCGGTCAGCAGGACGATGGGGCGGTCCGCGGGCAGTCGCCACTCGGCGAGGATGGCGCCGCGGTCGAGCGGCTGGGTCCACTTGGCGTGGACGGGGATGCCGCTGACGGTGACGCGCTGCCGGGCGATGCCCCACTCGCCGAGCCGCTCGCCGGTCGCCTCGAACGGCACGAACCAGCGCTCGACGTGCTCGGCGTACCAGAAGCGGTGCATGCAGATGTCGGTGACGACGACGAACTGGCGCGGCGCCCACTTTTCACGTGCGGCCAGACGGCCGATGGCGGGCGCGGCGAGGAAGTGGGTGCTGACGACGAGATCGGGGCGTGTCCGGCGGAGGTAGTGGAGGAAGCGGCGGACGGCGAGGCGTTCGAGGCGGAGGCGGCAGCGTTCGCCGAGCGTCCAGCGGGAGCCGTCGGGGTGGTTGCTGAGGCGGAAGCCCAGCCCGTACAGGTGCGGCAGGCGGGACATCAGGGCGGCGAAGCCGCCGGCGTAGACGGCGCGGAACCCGCGCGAGGTGAAGTCGAGCACGTCGACGGCGTCGACGTCGATCTCATCGCCGGCGGCCCGCAGCGCCGTGACGAGCGTCTCCGTCACGGCGGTGTGCCCGGCGCCCGCCGAGGTCGTCGTCACCAGGACGCGGGGGCGGCGGTGTTCGGGCGGTGCTGCGCTCATGCCGGAACATGACAGCGGCGGGCGTGGCCGATTGCAAGGCCCGGCCCCCGCCGGCGCGACGGGGGCGCTACGACTGCCCGCGCCCGCCCACCGCCTGGCGAAGCCTCGCCAGGCGCTCCTCGGCGAGGCGTTTCCACGGCTGCTGCCCGGCGGCGACCACGGCGAGGAAGTACTGCTCCGGCGTTCGCGCCAGGACGCGCTCGCGCGTCGCCGTGCGGAGCCGGCCGAGCTCCGCCGGGCGCATCGCCAGAAGCCCCAGGTCGTAGGTGGCGGCCACGGCGCCGTCCGTCAGGCCGTTGGGGTCGCGCCGCGTGGCGACGTCGAGCAGGGCGCCGGCCTTCTGGTCGATGTCCGGGGTGGCCCGGGCGAGGGCGAGGGCGATGTTGTCCTCCAGCGCCGTCCGGCGGGCGGCCAGCGAGAGCACCTCCAGCGCCTTGCGGTCGTCCGGCGGGGCGTGGAGAAACTCGATGAGCAGCCGGCGGGCCTTGGCGCCGCGCTCGCCGGGGGCCAGCGCGTCGTTCTGCTGCACCAGCCCCATCAGCCGCTCCACCTCCGACAGGGCCTCCTCGTAATGCCCGCGGTTGGGCAGGCGCCGCGGGGGCATGAACACCGACGCCTCTTCCACCGGGGCCGACAGCTTCGGAACCAGCTCCCGCAGCCTCCCCGCGGCGGCCTGGAGCTGGGCGATGCCCTCCTGAAGCGCCCCGTCTCGAATGGCCAGCTCCCCCAGCCGCCAGCGCGCCAGGGCGGCCTGGTCGGCGCTCGGGGCCAGCTCCTTCAGCCTCAGCCACGACAGCGCCGAGGCCGGCAGGCAGTACGAGGCGGTGTACTTCAGCAGCCCCACCTCCAGAGCGGCCCGGTCCACCCGCAGGCTCAGGCACTGCGCCTGGAGCCACATGACTGCCGGGGCGTGACGCCCGTCGGGGTGCCGCTTCAGAAACCCCTTGCACCGCTCCACGAGCCGGTCGCGCCGACGCTGCATGTCGCGGCACACGGCGTCGTAGGCCTCCTCGTCGCTCCGCGCGGCTACGCCGTGCCGGCGCCGCCAGTCGTCGAGAACCTCTGGCGCAAAGACGGCGTCGGCCGGCGCCAGGCCGTCCGTCAGCACCCCGTAGTCCAGATCCTCCGGGCCCACCTTCAGGTAAAACACGCTCATCGGCCCGGCCAGCAGCACCGCCAGCACCGGCCAGACCACGCCCGGACGGAATCCGGTGACGCGGGTCAGCAGCAGAACAGCGGCTCCGCCGATGACGGCCGACACCGCCGCCAGGACGAACGGGGCGTAGAAGACCCACTTCTGAAGCGGCCTGGCGGCCGGGGCGTCCACGCTCTTGAAGGCGAAGACGTAGAGGTACAGCGCGATGGGCAGGAGCCCGACGACGACGGCCAGGAAGGGCATGTCGCTGCGGAGGGGGGTGCGTGCGGCGAGCATGCACCCCACGGCCAGCGCCAGCGCCAGCACCGGGGCGTGCCCGACGGCGGCGACCATGACCACGAACAGCCCCGCCCACAGCAGGCGGTACAGCACCGCCACGATGATCGGCACGAGGATGACCAGCCCCAGAAGCAGCCCCATCACCAGCACCATCCACGGGTGGGTGAGGATATTGAGCGGATGGAGGAACATCTCCCCCAGCGGGGTGACCATGGCCCGCCGGTAGCCCGTCAGGGAGAACTCCGCCCAGCGCCCCGTCGCCAGGTACTGCCAGAAGGCGTTGACGGCGGCGAAGCCGGCGAGGTTGATGACCAGGAAGATGCCGGTCCGCAACCGGCCCGTGGGCCGCAGCAGCGGCATCCGGCCGCGGTGATGGTCGAACGTTTCGGAGTGGTGGCCCACCATGCGCAGCCGGTATTGTACCGCCCGGCGGGCCGGGGCTGGCAACGTGTAAATGCAGCCCGTCCGCGTCGGGCCCGCCTCCGATGCGTCTGTGGGCGGATCGCCGCCGGCTACTCGCCGCCGCGCTCCATGCGGGACACGTGCTCCCACATGTCGCAGTTGTCCCCGACGCGGTGCTTGACGGCCTCGGTGGCGGCCGTCAGGGACGCGATGACGTCGTCCGGCAGCGACAGGTCTCCGGCGGCGGCGTTGTCGCGTGCCTGCCGGGCGTTTCGCCCGCCGACGATGACGGACGCCACCCCGGGCCTGGCCAGCAGCCAGGCCATCGCCGAGGCTCTGACCGAATACATGACCACCAGAAAACTACCACCTCTGCCACCTGGAATTACTTCAGACGGCTAAAGTGTTACGAATTTCGACGTTTTTAAATTTCGCAGCCGCCCTTC
>CAZMDT010000401.1:0-3076 GCA_964564965.1 uncultured Planctomycetaceae bacterium
CTCCAGCAGGTTGTCGTAGAACCGCTGTGTCGGATAGGCGAAGTCGATGTCATCGGCCTGGGCGAACTGCGTGAGAATCTCCTCCCACATGCGCCCCGACGAGCTGCGCCGGTTCCGCGGCGAGCAGAGATAACGGATCGTCAGCGTCACGCCGATGTCCGCCACCGACGTCCAGACGATGGGCGTGAGCTTCTCGTAGAAGATCATGAACTTCTCGGCCGCCCGGCGGATCTCCCGGGCGGCGTACTCGCTCTTGATGGCCGAGTGCTCCTCCGCGACGCGCGCGAGGATGTCGCGCGCCTTCTGCCAGTTGCTCTCGAAGGTGATGGTGACGGGCAGCTCGTTCCAGATGAAGTCGAAGCCCTGGGTGTAGTTGGCGAACCCGTGCTTGAAGATCCAGTTGTTGGGGACGCGGACGACCCGCCCGGTGCTCTGGTCGGCGGCGACCCAGTGGCCCATCTCGTTGAGCGTGAAGTGGAACAGGCCGATGTCGATCACGTCACCGCCGTGCTGGTTGATCTCGACGCGGTCGCCGGTGATGAAGGGCTTGGCGGCGATGATGTAGAGCCACCCGGCCAGGTTGCTGAGCGGGTCCTGGAGCGCGATAGCCACGCCGGCGGACACCAGGCCGAGGTAGGTGGCCAGGCCGGTCGTGCCGCCCAGCCAGATGCGGATCAGCGCGAGCAGCGCCAGCAGGCCCAGCAGGTAGGTGATCGTCTTGCTCGCGAGGTACTTGCGGGCGACGTCCTGGATGCGCCGCGTGGCGAGGCGGATGAGCAGCCCCCGCCCGAAGAAGTACACCAGCAGGATGATCAGCGTCAGCAGCAGCCGGGTGAAGACGTCCGCCGGCACCCCGCCGTACGTCTCGAAGAATCGCGTCACGCTGTTCCAGAACTGGCTCATGTCGCTCGTCCGATGCCGAGGCCCCACAAGCTGAACCCGCCGGGGCCGCGTTTTCAAGGCGATTCTCCGAGCCGCCCCGGCTTGCCGGGCGCGGCGGCCGCCGTATAATCGCCCGCGGCGGAAGGAGACGGCCGTTGGCGATCGTGGCGGGCATCGACGAGGCGGGGTTCGGGCCGGTCCTCGGGCCGCTCGTTGTCTCGGCGTCCGTCTTCGATGTTCCCGATGAGCACGTCGGCACCTCGATGTGGAAGCTTCTGGCCGGCACCGTCGGCCGAAAGCCCTCCAGGAAGCGCCGCACCATCGCCATCGACGACAGCAAGCGACTGTACGGCTCCCGCCGCGCGAACGGACTGGAGCACCTGGAGCGAGGGGTGCTGGCGTCGCTGGCGGCGTCGGGCGTGCGGCCGGGGACGTTGGGCGGGCTTCTGGCCGAGGTGTCGCCCGTCGCAACGGAGCACACGTCGCGCTACGCCTGGTATGCCGACGTCAACCTGCCCCTGCCGCGCGCGATCAGCGCCACCGACGCCGCGTTTGCCGGCAATGCCCTGGCCGTGGCGCTGCGGCGCGTTGGCATTCGCCCCCTCGGGCTGCGGGCCGAGTGCGTCCTGGCCGGCGAGCTCAACCGCATGCTCCGCCTGACCCGCAACAAGTCGCTGACGCTGTTCGGCGTGACGAGCCGTCTGCTGATGCACGCGTGGCAGGCGGCCGACGGCGGGCGGGCCGTGATCCACGTCGACCGGCAGGGGGGGCGGCGGCGGTATCTCCCGCATCTTCAGCGGATGTTCGAGGGGTGCCGGCTGAAGGTGCTGGACGAGGGGCAGGCCGTCAGCGCCTACCGCGTCAGCGACGACCGGCGGACGGCGGAGATCCTCTTCGCCACCGGCGGCGACCGCCTCTGCCTGCCCACGGCGCTGGCGTCGATGACGAGCAAGTACCTCCGCGAGCTGTTCATGGCGAGGCTGAACAGCTTCTGGGTGTCGCACACGCCGGGCCTGAAGCCCACCGCCGGGTACTACACCGACGGCAACCGCTTCTTCGGCGAGATCGCCGGAGCGATGAAGCGGCTGGGCGTCGAGCGCGACCTGGTGTACCGGGAGCGGTAGGCCGGACCCGACGAGATACACTGGTGTGGCCGCGGGGGCGGGCGGCGAGGATGACGATGCAGGCGCTTCCGACAGCCATCGCCCTGGTGTTCGTGGCGATCAGCTTCTGGCTGGCGGTGCGCTATGCGCGGCTGTTCGCGAGGTCGATTCGCCGCGGGGCCCCGGGGCTGCCGTACGAGCCGGTGCCCGACCCGAATCCGCCGGCCCCGGTCGAGCCGACGGCGGGCGTCGGGACGCTGGGCGTGCTGGCGCTGGTATGGGCGGGGGCGCACTTCGCCGTCGCCTTCTGGTGGGCGAGGACGGGCCGGTACGTCGAGCGGACCGTGGCGGCCGGTGCCGTCGTGACCTACTTCGTTCTCGCCGCCGTCGTCACGGTCATCGGGGCCGTCATGCTGCTTCGGCGCCGCCCGTACGGGCGCCGCGGCATCGCCCTGGGGCAGTTCCTCTTCGCCATTGCCTCGCTGATGGGCGTCGCCGTGGCGCTGGTGATCCGCGGGAGCGAGGACGTCCCGCTGTTCTGGCGCGAGCGGGCGATTCATCTTGCCGTCGGCTTCGCCTTGCACGTGATCGCGGCTACGGCGATCGGCACGGCCGCCCAGTACGTGGGCAGGCCCGCCGACGCGCCCCCCGCGGTCGGCGGAACCCCCGCCGCCTGAGACGGCGGGCGGCGCGCGAGGATGGACCGGCGGCGTGCGTGCGGAATTCACCTTGCGGCCTCGGTTGGCCGATTGTAGATTCAGGGCGAGTATCCAGAGCCTGACAGCGAAAGGGGCGGCCGATGCCGATCCAGAACTGGTCCGACGAGATCATGGTGGTGGAGCTGGGGGACGACCCGCAGTTCTCGGACGAGCTGACGAACGTCATGTCGGCGTTGGAGAGCAAGGACTGCGACGTGGTGCTGAATTTCGGCCCGGTGAGCTTCATCAACTCCTCGAACATCGCGAAGCTGCTCCGCCTTCGCCTCGAGCATCGCGATGACCTCGTCATCCTTCAGGAGCCCGGCGAAGAAGATCTGGATCAGGAAGGGGCTGCGGACCTCCTCCGGATCCGGTGTGCGCCCGATCCAGGTC
>CAZMDT010000402.1:0-3064 GCA_964564965.1 uncultured Planctomycetaceae bacterium
TGCTCAGGCCGTCCCAGTCCCCATCGGCCAGCGACCGCGTTGAAAGGCCCACCACGTGCGGCGTCCACGTCTCGCCATCGTCGCTGCCCCAGTAGCCCAGGAACGTGTTGATCCAGTCGCTGACGACCGTGTGGCCGTCGTAGGACAGCGAGTCAACGGCGTTGCCGAAAACGGGGCCCCAGTACGTGTAAGCGTACTCGAGCCTGCCTTGGGGGTTTGGGCCTCCCGCGACGACGCCCGCCGCCTGGATCACGTCCCAGCCGACGGCCGAACCGCCCCAGCGGTAGCCGAACGCGTAAGCGGCCCCGCCGAAATCGACCACCATGACGGCCTCGTTGTCGCCCGAGCCCGACCAGTACTCCACGTCCACGAGCTTGCCATCGTGGAGATACGGCGCGGCCTCGGCGGCGGCGGCCAGACACAGAACCGCCGTCAGTACGTAGCACAACGTCTTCATGCTTCCACTCCTGTGGTTTCCTCGGAGGCCTTCGCGGCCGGGGCGGGCGCGAACTCCCGGCGCCGCTTGAGCTGTCGGGGGATGAGCCGCCTGTAGCACCGCCGTGTTCCGAGGGCCCGTCGAACGTCAGCCGGCCGCCCGGGCGCAAGGCAGCACCGGCCGTCAACCTGAAGGGAATTCTGCGGCAGGTGCCGCGGAAGGCGTGAAGACTGCGGCCGCCGATCCGCGAGCGGTGCGCGCAAAGACCCCGGCCTTCGCGAAGCGAACCGCCGGGGCTGACAGACTGCCTCTTCGCCCGTCCCGGCCGCCGATTCCGAGGCCCACAGCGGGCCTCCGCTCGCGAAGGCTGAACCAGGTTGGTTGCGGGCAGGTCTTCTGGCTTCCGGGTCGCGAGGCCCCGGGCGTCTTCCGCCAAGGCCTCTACCTACTGGCTGCGCCTTCCCGCCTCCGCAACGCACGGAGACAGTGGCCCGTTGCAGCGTTCGTCACCGGTTACAGCGGCGCGTCCGCGGCCGATTCTCACGGCCTTCCCTTTCGGTCCCGGCGGCTGCCGGGACACCCGCAACGCAGGCACTGTAGCAGCCGGCGGCGGGCGCGTCAAGGCGGGGGGAACCGGTTTGGGCCAGTTCGCGGCAGCGGCGCCGCGGGAAGTGCCTGCTAATTCAGGCCAGACACGCAGTTGCTGCGCGGAAGAAAACTTGCCGGCGCCGCGGGGCCCTATGGCAGCGCGGCCTTCAGCTCGGCCGAGCACGCCTCGATGAGGCGCCGCTTGAGCGCGTCGAGATCCTCGCTCGCCCGAAGGCCCGCCGCGCGGGCGTGCCCGCCGCCGCCGAAGCGGCTGGCGACCTCGGCGACGTTGACGGCGTCCCGGCTGCGGAGGCTCACGCGGATGCAGTCGTGGTTCTCCACGAGCAGGACGGCTGTTTCGGCAGCGTCGAGGCGGAGCGCCTCGTTGACGACGTTCTCCGTTTCCTCCGGCGTGGCGCCGGTGGCCTCGAAGTCCTCCCGGCGGATGGTCATGACCACCAGCCGACCGTCGCAGTGGTGCTCGAGGCCCTGGAGCGTCCGGGCGATCAGCGCCAGGCGCTCCGGACGGTCGGTCTGGTAAATCCTCTTGTAGAGTTCGTCGGGTCGCACGCCGGCCTCGACCCATCGCGCCACGGCCCGAAGGGCGCGGGCGTCGGTGTTGGCGTAGCGCAGCCAGCCGGTGTCGGTCACGACGGCCGTCGTCAGCGCCTCGGCGACGACGAGGTCCGCCGGCCAGCCCAGCGCCTCGATCAGCTCGCCGACGAGCACGCCGGTGGCGGCGGCGGAGGTGTCGAGCCAGGCCGCGGCGCCCACGTCGTCAGCGGTGGCGTGGTGGTCGATGACGACGACCTTGTCGCGGCGGGCGCGGAGGCCCGCCGCCAGGTCGTCGAGCTGGCTGTAGGCAGAGGTGTCGAGGACGACGATGACCTCGGAGGCGTCGGCGAGGGCGGCGAACTCGCCGCCGGACGCCACCTCGATGCCGGGGAACAGGAACGCGTACCGCGCGGGCAGGCGGTCCGGCACGAGGAGGCGGCAGGCCTTGCCGGCGGCCCCCGCCGCCACCGACAGCGCCCGCGCCGAGCCGAGCCCGTCGCCGTCGGGGCGGGCGTGAGTCACCAGCAGCAGCGACCTCGCCGCCGTGAGCCGCCCGAGGACTTCGGCGGGAACGCTATCCGCAGATTTCTCGCACACGCTCAACGTCCTTGGCTATCTGGGCCTTGAGCTGGTCGGCCGTGTCGAAGCGCACCTGGTCCCGCAGCCGCCGCAGAAAGCTGAGGGCCATTTCTTCATCGTAATAATCGCCGGCCGCGCTGAGAAAAAAGGCCTCCACCCCCCGCTCGCCGCCCGGGCCGAACGTCGGCTTGCTGCCGATGCTGATCGCCGCCGGCACGCGACCGCCGCCCACGCACGCCACGCCGGCATACACGCCGTCGGGGGGGCACGCCTGGTCGCCCACGGCCAGATTCGCCGTGGGGAACTCGAGCACGCGCCCCCGGCCCTGGCCGCGGGCGACGTGTCCGTGGAGGGTGAAGGCCCTGCCAAGGCAGCGGTTGACCTCTTCGATGCGGCCGTCGGCGAGGAGTCGGCGGATGAGGCTGCTGGAGATGCGGACCGGGTCGCCGTCGATCTCCTCGACGACGGGCTCGACGACGTGGACGCGGAAGGCACCGCGCCGGCCCGCGGCGGCGAGGGTGCCCACCGTGCCGGCGGCGCGGTGTCCGAAGCGGAAGTCGCGTCCCTCGACGACGTGCCGGGGGGCCATGCGGGCGACGATGATCTGCTCGACGAACGCCGCCGGCTCCATTTGCAGCAGGTCGCTGTCGGTGCCCATGGCGATGACGCAGTCGGCCCCGGCGCTGCGCAGCAGGCGGCACTTCCGGTCGTGCGGGGTCAGGCGCGGCGGGGCGGAGGCGGGGCGGAGAAGGACCTCCGCCGGAGGGTCGAACGTCATCGCCGCCACGCCGGTTTCCTCGGCGTCGGCGACGGCCCGCGCGGTGGCCACGATGCGCTGGTGGCCCCGGTGCACGCCGTCGAAGTTGCCGATCGTCAGCACGCAGCCGTGAACGCACGCCGGAAGCG
>CAZMDT010000403.1:0-3048 GCA_964564965.1 uncultured Planctomycetaceae bacterium
GGAACGCCATGCACTTCGCCTCCGCCACCGACTCCGAGGAGGCCTACCTCGTCGGGCGGGCCGCCGTCGAGGCCGCCCTGCGGGGCGCCCACGGCAAGATGGTCACCCTCGTCCGCGACGGCGGCAAGGCATACCGGTGCACGACGGGCCTGGCCGACCTGGAGGAGGTGGCCAACGGCGAGAAGCCCGTCCCCCGGGAGTTCATCAGCGATGACGGCTTTGGCGTGACGGAGGCGTTCCGGGCGTACGCCCGGCCGCTCGTCCGCGGCGAGGCCGACGTGGACATCGGCGACGACGGCCTGCCCCTCTACGCCCGCCTCGCCAGGCACATGGTGGCCAAGCGGACGGGCAGGCAGTATCCTGTGGGCTCGTAACCGGCGGCGGCCTCCGGGCCTTCGCCGGGTGAGTGGGTAAGATGCTGCGATTCGACACATACCGCGACGGCGCCGCGGCGGACGAGACCGACTTGTCCGGCGTGTATCTTTTCGGCCAGGACGGCATCCCGGTGCGCGGCGACGTCGTGGCGGACGGCGGGCGGATCACGTGTACGAAGCACGTCCCGGGGGCGTGCGGGCTGGCGCTGCTGTGGGACGCGGGGAAGTCGGGGCGGCTGCTGCTGTCCACCACGCGCCTGCCCGACCGCGGCGCCCCCTACAACCTCAACGTCGAACTGGCCCGCGCCCAGATGGCCCGGCTGCTCCAGAAACGCGAGGACTGGGGGCTGTTCGACTACGACGACGCCCGGGAACTCAACGAGCAGTTCCGCCTCGTCCGCGAGAAGTTCGTCGCCTCGCTCCAGGCCGCCGACCCCGCCGAGGCCGCCGCCCTCGCCGATGAGGCGCTCGAAGTCGGCGTCACCCTCGGCGAAAGGACCGCCCTGTTCCACGCCGACATCTTCCTGAACCGCCGGAAGGCGTCCCAGCTGACGGGCCCGAGGACGAGCTTCGGCTGCCGCGTGGACCTGCCCTCCACGGCCGAGACGTACAGCGAGCGCCTGCGCGAGGGGTTCGACTTCATCGCCCTCCCCATGCCCTGGAAGGCCACCGAGCCGAAGGAGCAGCAGTATCACTTCGGGCAGATCGACGCCTGGATCAACTGGGCGGCCCGCGCCCGCAAGCCCATCCACGCCGGGCCGCTCGTCAGCTTCGAGCCCGACAACCTGCCCGAGTGGCTCTACATCTGGGAGCACGACTACGAGACCGTCCGCGACCTGATCTACGAGCGCGTCCAGCAGGTGGTCCGCCGGTACGGCCGGCAGGTGGCCGTCTGGAAGGCCGTCTCCGGCATCCACGCCATCAACAGCTTCAACATGAGCTTCGAGGAGCTCATGGAGCTGACGCGGATGTGCTGCCTGCTGGTCAAGAGGCTCGCCCCGCGCAGCCAGGTCATGATCGAGCTGCTCCTGCCCTGGGGCGAGTACTACGCGCGGAACCAGCGGACCATCCCGCCGATGCTGTACGCGGACATGGCCGTTCAGAGCGGCGTGAAGTTCGACGCGTTCGGCGTGAGGCTGCTGATGGGCGTGCCGGTGGACGGGCACTTCGTCCGCGATCTCCTCCAGATCAGCAGCCTGCTGGACGAGTTCGTCGGGCTGGGCAAGGGCGTGCACGTGACGGCGTGCGAGGTGCCCTCCGGCGTGGCCCCGGACGCCTGGGACGCCTGGGGCGGGCAGGCCGACGTCAGCCGGGCCGGGCACTGGCACGCGCCCTGGTCGGCGCGGCTCCAGGCGGAGTGGCTCCAGGCGTTCTACCGCATCGGCATCTCCAAGCCGTTCGTGGAGTCCATCTGCTGGCAGGACCTCGCCGACTACGAGGGGCACTGCATCCCCCACGGCGGGCTGTGCCGCAACGACAACGCCCCGAAGCTCGCCTTCAAGGAGCTGCGGAACTTCCGGGCGTCGCTGCTCGCCGCCACGCCCCCCCCGCCGCCGCCCGTGGGCGAAGCCGCCTCATGAGCCCCGCCGTGCCCCGCCGTTTCGACCTCGCCCTCCGCCGGCACAACCTGGCGCCCCTGATGCTGGCCTGCGGGGCGGCGTCGGCGCTGCTGGCGTGGCGTGCGGCCGGCCGGGCCGACTGGGCCGGTGAACAGCCGCCGAGCGTTGCCGCCCGAGTCCGCGCGGCGCGGGAGCGGATCGACCCGAACCTGGCCGACGGGGCGTCGCTTCGCCGGCTGCCGGGCATCGGCGTGGCGATGGCGCAGCGGATCGTCGAGTGGCGCCGCGCCGAGCAGGCGCGCGGCGTGAGCCGGCCCTTCCGCACGGCGGACGACCTGCGAAAGGTCCGCGGCATCGGCCCGGTGTTGGCCGCGAGGCTGGCGCCGCTGCTGGCCCTGCCGCCGGCGCCGGCGGGCGCATACGAAGGGCCCGCCCAGGGCGGCGGCGCGGGCCCACAGCTTCGTTGAGAATGTCCCCGCTCTACCTCTTGGGCGTGATGGCGTCCTTGGCGGCCTTGGCGATCCGGAATTTCAGCACGCGCTTGGCCGGGATATGGAGCGGCTGCCCCGTGGCGGGGTTGCGTCCCATGCGGGCCTTGCGATCCACGACCACCAGCTTCCCGAGCCCGGGGATGGTGAAGCCGACCTTGGCCCCCCCGTAGGCGAGCTGGACAAGCTCCTCGACCACCTCGGCCACCTTCTTCTTCGGCAGCTCGACCTTGTCGGCCAACGTGGACAGCATCTGGGACTTCGTCATCGCTTTCTTGGCCATGTCCGTCGCTCCTTCATGCCGTTAGACCATGCGTCGCAACGTTCGAGGGCGGGCGAAGCGCCAACATCCTTGGCTCGCCGGCGACCCCGCGAGTTCGAGCCACACGGCTCGACTGTCGGGACGTATGTTGCATGGCGCCGTCGGGCAGGTCAAGCCAAATGCGAAAAAAAGCCAACGAAACCGGGGCCCAAACGCACCTGCCTCTCCGGCCGCCCGCGCACGGGTTTGAGTGGGTTGTCCGCTCAGCCGAAACTGATATAGTGGTCGCTGTCGTCAGGGAGAGGTGCCGGAGCGGCCGATCGGGCGGCACTGGAAATGCCGTGTGCCCGTGAGGGCACCGCGGG
>CAZMDT010000404.1:0-3039 GCA_964564965.1 uncultured Planctomycetaceae bacterium
TCAATGGCCATCCCCTGGCTCTTGAGCTGGTCCAGCAGCGCCAGCGCCAGACCGCAGTTGAGCGCCTGGTGCTCGCCCATCAGCGGAACGGGCAGATGCTCGAACCGGCTCCGCGGCGTGGTCAGGCAGATCCGCGTGTGGCAGCCGTCCTCACGCGAGGACTCCACGCGGAAGCTGAACTCGATCTCCTCGCCGGTGAACACCAGGGAGGTCTCGGCGTCCTTGGCGGCGCGGCAGAGGACGCGCTTGGCCTCGGGGTCCTGGGTGACGCTGACGGCGGGGATGTCGCGCTTCAGGATGCCGGCCTTTTCGGCGGCGATCTCCCCGATGGTCGTGCCGAGCTGATGCATGTGATCGAGCGAGATGCTGGTCAGGCCGCACACGGCGGGGCTAAGCACGTTGGTACTGTCAAGGCGCCCGCCCAGGCCCGTCTCCACCACCGCCACGTCCACACGCTCGTCGGCGAAGTAGCAGAACGCCAGCGCCGTGAAGATCTCGAAGAACGTCGGCTTGTCGTCAGCCATCCGCTCGATGTGAGGCCCGGCGCGGGCGATGAGCTTCGTCATCGCCGCCTGCGAGATCATCTGCCCGTTGATGCTGATCCGCTCCCGCACGTCGCAGATATGCGGCGAGGTATACAGCCCGATCCTGTAGCCGCAGGAGGAGAGCATCTGGGCGAGCATCGTCGCCGTCGAGCCCTTGCCCTTCGTGCCGGCGATGTGGACGGCGCGGATCTTCTCGTGGGGGTTGCCGAGCTTCTTCAGCAGAAGCCGCATGCGGTCAAGACTAAAAGTGTCACGATTGTACCGCACACGAAGCATCTGCTCGTAATCCGTCTGGGAAAAGAGCCACCGGATGGCCGCGTCATAGGTCTTCAGCGTCCGCTTGCGAGCGGGAGGCTTCGGGCTGTCTTTCCTGGATGCCTTCGGGCGAGTGGCAGTCACCATAATGCGCCTGATATTAGCAGGCGGAAAGAGCGCCTGTCAAGGCTTTTGCGACTTGACTGCCAAAAAATGCTCGCCCCGGCCGTCTGGCCGCCCCGAACAAAGGCAGACGCAATAGGCACTTGAAGGTCCGCCACGCCCACGCCCTTGCATATCACGGCCCACGGTGCTTCAATTCCCCCATCGCTGCCGGCAGGGCAGGCCGCCGCGCGAACAACCTGTGGGCACCTTCCGAAAGGCGCAGAGATGGCATACTACCTCGGGATCGACATCGGCACGTCGGGAACCAAGGCCCTGGTGATGGACGCCCGGGCGCGCGTGAAGGCCACGGCGATGGCGGAGCACGGCATCTTCTCGCCGAAGCCCGGCTGGAGCGAGCAGGACCCGGACGAATGGTGGGGCGCCACCTGCAAGGCCACCCGCGCCGCCGTGAAGAAGGCGGGCATCGACGGCAGGCAGATCAAGGCCGTCAGCTTCTCCGGGCAGATGCACGGGCTCGTCATCACCGACGGCGCCGGCAAGGTCCTCCGCCGCAGCCTCATCTGGAACGACCAGCGGACGGCCAAGCAGTGCGCCGACATCGAGCGGGCCGTCGGCGGCAGGAAAAAGCTCATCGCGCTCGTCGGCAACCCGGCCATGGCGAGCTACACGCTGACGAAGCTGCTGTGGGTCCGCGAGAACGAGCCGAGGGTGTACGAGCGGATCCGCCACTTCCTGCTGCCGAAGGACTACATCCGCCTCCGCATGACGGGCGAGTACGTCGGCGAGGTGGCCGACATGTCCGGCACGCTGATGCTGAACCCGCGGACGCGCAACTGGTCGAAGCCGATCATTGATACCTTCCAGATCGACCGCGACATCCTGCCGCCGGTGGTGGAGAGCCGCGCGGCCACGGGCAAGGTCACGGCCGCCGCGGCCAAGGCGCTGGGGCTCGCCGCCGGAACGCTCGTGGTCGGCGGCGGGGGCGACCAGCAGGTCGGCGCGGTGGGCAACGGCATCGTGCAGGCCGGCCTCGTCAGCGCCACGATGGGCACCAGCGGCGTGGTGTTCGTCCACAGCAGCAAGTACCGCACCGACCCCGAGGGGCGGATCAACACCTACTGCGCGTCGGTCGAGGGCGAGTACTGCATGTTCGGCTGCATGCTCTCCACGGGCGGAAGCTTCCAGTGGTTCCGCAACACGCTCGGGCAGGAGGAGGTCCGCCGGGCGAAGCGTCAGAGGGTGGACCCGTACGAGCTGCTGACGGCGCGGGCGGCCGAGGCGCCGGCCGGGTGCGAGGGCGTGTTCTGGCTGCCCTACCTCACGGGCGAGCGGACGCCCCACGCCGACCCCTGCGCCCGGGCGTGCTGGATCGGCATCAACAACCGCACCACGCGGAACGAGCTGGTCCGCTCGGTGATGGAGGGGGCGACGTTCGCCATGAACGACGCGGTGACGCTGCTGAAGCAGAGCGGCCTGCGGATTCGCGAGATCCGCCTCTCCGGCGGGGGGGCCCGCAGCGGACTGTGGCGGCAGATGCAGGCGGACATCTACGGGGTCAAGTGCGTGACGATCAACGCGGAGGAGGGCCCGGCGTACGGTGCGGCCCTGCTGGCGGCGACGGGGGCGGGCGAGTTCAGGAGCGTCCGCGAGGCGTGCAAGGCGGGCATCGAGATCACCCGCACGATCCGCCCGACGGGCAAGGGCAAGCGGCGATACGCCGAGCTGTACGCCGAGTACGTCCGCCTGTACCCGGCCCTGAAGGCCGAGTTCCCCCGCATCGCGGAGATCAGCTAGGCCTCGCCCGCCGCGCCGGAATGCGCCGGGCGCCGCTCCGGTGCGGGCGGTCGGATTCTGCCGGCCGGAGCGGCCGCCGCGGGCTGGCTTCTTTCTCCCCTGATTGGGCGCAAATTCCCGGAACCCGCGGCGCGGGAGCGGGGTTGCATATGCAGGCCGCGCGGGGCGGACGACAAAGAGCCGGACATGAGTGAATCGAGAAAAGAACGGGCGATCTGGATCGGCATCGGGGTCGCAATCTCCGTCTGCATTCTGGGCGGCTACGCGGCCCTGCTGTTCGCGGCGTTCTGAGGCCTCGGGGGTGCTGAGGGGACCGGCC
>CAZMDT010000405.1:0-3036 GCA_964564965.1 uncultured Planctomycetaceae bacterium
TGGGTGGCCGAGCTGCTCGCGCGGGCTGGGGTGGGGCGGCTGCGCCTCATCGACGACGACCGCGTCGAGTTGACGAACATCCACCGGCAGACGCTGTATGACGAGGCCGACGCGTCGGCGGGGCGTCTCAAGGTCGACGCCGCCGCCGCGCACCTGCGGCACATCAACGCCGAGGTCGTCGTCGAGCCGTGCGTTGAACGGTTCACGCCTCGCAGCGCCGCGCGGCTCGCCGACGGCGCCGGCGTGATCGTCGACGGCACCGACAGCTTCGCCGTCAGGCTCTTGCTGAACGACTACGCCGTCAAGGCCCGCCTGCCCTTTGTCTTCGCCGGCGTCCTCCGGGCCGAGGCCCAGACCATGACCATCCTCCCCAGGCGGACGGCCTGCCTGCGGTGCATCCTCGACGCGCCGCCGCCGGCGGGGCCGACGATCGCCACGGCAGGCATCATCGGGCCGGTGGTCGCCGCCGTCGCCGCCATCGAGGCGGCCGAGGTCATCAAGGTGCTGGCCGGCCGGCTGGACGACGTTCGCACGAGCCTGCTCAAGTTTGATCTCTGGACAGGGGGCCTCCAGCAGCTTGACACGTCGCGTCCGGCCGCCGGGTGTCCATGCTGCGGCCGGGCGGAATTTGCCTACCTGGATGCCTAGAATTGCGCAGCGACCGAGTGGGTCGCGGACCTCTGTGCGATTGCTGAGGGAGACAGCCATGGCTCGCATCTTTGGGGACGTTACCGAGACGATCGGCAACACGCCGCTGGTGAGGATTCGCCGGCTCATCGACACCGAAGCGACGGTGCTGGCGAAGCTCGAGAGCCTGAACCCGATGTCCTCGGTGAAGGACCGGATCGCGCTGGCGATGATCGAGGCGGGCGAGCGCGACGGGAAGATCAAGCCCGATACGACGATCATCGAGCCGACCAGCGGCAACACCGGCATCGGGCTGGCGTTCGTCTGCGCCGCGCGCCGGTACCGCTGCCTGCTCACCATGCCCGCCTCGATGAGCATCGAGCGGCGCAAGGTGCTCCGAGCGCTCGGGGCGGACCTCGTGCTCACCCCCGCCGAGGAAGGCATGCCCGGCGCCATCCGGCGGGCCGAGCAGCTTCTCAACGACACGCCCGACGCTTTCATGCCGCAGCAGTTCAAGAACCCCGCCAACCCGGACGTGCATCGCCGTACGACCGCCGAGGAAATCTGGCGCGACACGGACGGCGCCGTTGACGTATTCGTGGCCGGGGTCGGCACGGGCGGGACACTGACGGGTGTCGCTGAGGCGCTCAAGGGGCGGAAGCCGGACGTGAAGGCGGTGGCCGTGGAGCCGGCGGCAAGCCCGGTGCTCGCGCAGATGCGCGCGGGGAAGGCGCTGGCGCCCGGGCCGCACAAGATTCAGGGCATCGGCGCGGGCTTCGTGCCCGACGTCCTGAAGGTCGATCTGATCGACGAGGTGATCCCCGTCACGGATGCCGACGCCCTCGACTGGGCCCGCCGGGCGGCCCGCGAGGAGGCACTGTTCGTCGGCATCTCCTCGGGCGCCGCCCTGAAGGCAGCCGCCACCATCGCCGAACGCCCCGACAGCGCCGGGAAGACCGTCGTCGTCATCCTGCCCAGCTTCGGCGAGCGGTACCTTTCCACCGCCCTGTTCGAGGGCCTGGACGACTGAACGCCACATGAGGCGGTTCGTCGATCTCCATACGCATAGCACCGCCTCCGACGGCACGCTCGCGCCGCGGGATCTGGTTGCGCTGGCCGAGCAATGCCGCCTCGCGGCCGTCGCGCTCACCGATCACGACACCGTCGGCGGGCTTGCGGAAGCCGCTGCCGCCGCGCGGGGCTGCCCCCGCCTGCACTTCGTTGCGGGCATCGAGGTCTCGGCGGCGCCGCCGCCGTCGGGGACGCTGCACATCCTCGGCCTGGGCATCGACGCCGAAGCGCCCTCCGTGCGGCGGCTCGCCGAGTTCCTGCGAACCGCCCGGGCGGCACGCAACCCCAAGATCGTCGCCAGGCTCCAGTCGCTCGGCGTGGGCGTCAACATGGACGACGTGCTCGCCGAAACGGGTAAGGGGGCTAAGCTCGAAGGAGCGGTCGTCGGCCGCCTGCACATCGCCCGCGCGATCGTCCGCCGCGGGAACGTTCGGACCCCGGACGAGGCATTCGCACGCTACCTCGGCAAGGGCCGCCCAGCCTACGTGGATCGCGAGCGCCTGGGGCCGCGCGAAACGATCGCGGCGATTCGAGAGGGCGGGGGCGTGGCGGCGCTGGCCCACCCCATTCAGCTTGGCTGCGCGAACCGGGCGCAGTTCGAACGGCTCCTCCGTGAGCTTCGCAGCGCTGGCCTGGAGGCCGTCGAGGCCTATCACGGCGACCACACGCCCGAGCAGACGCGGCTGTACATCGACGTGGCCCGGCGGCTGGGGCTGTGGGTGTGCGGCGGCTCCGACTTCCATGGCGCGGCGAAGCCGGGCGTGAAGCTGGGCATGCCGCGCGTCTCGCTGGGCGCCATCAGCGAAGGCTTGGCCGGGCGCCTGTGGGGCGGCGCCTAGAGCGTGCGGATCACGCCCACGACGATGCCCTGGATGTCGACGTCCCGCGCGTAGATCGGCTTGAATTTCCGGTTGGCCGGCTGCAAGCGGATGCGGTTCTTCTCGCGGTAGAACTTCTTCAGCGTCGCCTCGCCGTCCTCCAGCAAGGCTACCACCGTGTCGCCGTTGTCCGGATGGCTGTTACGCTTGCAGATCACGTAGTCGCCGTCCCGGATCTGCTCGTCGATCATGCTGTCCCCGGCGACCTGAAGGACGAAGAGCTCGCCCCGGCTGTCGGCGAACACCTCATCGAGATGCAGCGACTCGGGGTCCTCCACGGCCTCGATCGGCATGCCGGCCGCGATCCGTCCCACCAGCGGCAGGCCGCCGGGGCGCTCGTCCGGGAACTCGAACTCAGGAGAGACCCGCAAAGAGCGAGCGCTGAACTTCGGCCCCCGAAGCAGCAGGCCTTTTTTTTCGAGTGCCCCGACGTGCTCGAAGACGGTGACCTTCGTCAGGC
>CAZMDT010000406.1:0-3007 GCA_964564965.1 uncultured Planctomycetaceae bacterium
AGGCGCGGCTCGAGACGGGCTGCTGCATCCTCGGCATGCCCATCTTCCGCCGCCGGCGGATTATCGGGGCCGCGACCATCTGCTTCCCGGCCCGCGAGATGCTTGACGAAGAGCACCTGGCGCGGCTGTGCGACCGGCTCGAGCTGGACCGCCAGGTGGTGGCGACGATCGCGCGCCGGGAGTGCCGCTTCGGCCACGCCGACATCGACAGCATCTTCGCGCTGGTGGAGTGGCTGCTGAAGCGCGAGCAGGCCTGCGCCACCGCCGAGGCGGAGTTGGGGAACCTGTCGACGAATCTCGCCGCCACCTACGAGGAGCTGAGCCTGCTGTACCGCATCAGCGGCTCGATGCGCGTCACCCAGGAGCCGCACGACTTCCTCCACAACGTGTGCGAGGAGCTTCAGGAGGTGATGGGCCTCTCGGCGGCGGTGGCGGCGGAGTACGCCCGCCCCCACGGCGCCGACCGGGACACGCTCGTGATCGCCGGGGAGGTGGACCTGGACGTCGAGCAGCTCCGGCACCTTTTGTCGACCGCCGTGGTGCCGAGGTTCGGCGGCGAGAATCATCCCGTGGTGGTCAACGAGTTCGCCTCGGGAGGCGAGGCGGACCTGGCGGCGGTGGTGCGGAACTACGTCGCCGTGCCGCTGGTGGCGGAGAACGAGCGGATCGGCGTTCTGGTGGGCCTGAACAAGCGGACCGGCGAGTTCGACAGCATCGACCTGAAGCTGCTGAACGCCATCGGCACGCAGGCGTCGGTGTTCCTGGCGAACAACCACCTGTACGCGGACCTCGAGAACCTGCTGATGGGCGTGCTGCACGCCCTGACGGCGACCATCGACGCGAAGGACCCCTACACCCGCGGGCATTCCCAGCGCGTGGCCATCATCTCCCGGCGCATCGCCGAGGGCATGCAACTGCCCCCCAAGAAGGTGGAGCACATCTACCTGTGCGGGCTGCTGCACGACATCGGCAAGATCGGCGTACCCGAGGCCGTTTTGTGCAAGCCCGGACGACTCGACGACCGCGAGTACGAGAAAATCCGGCTCCACCCCAGCATCGGGGCGAGGATCCTCGGCGGCATCCGCCAGCTCGACGAGGTCATCGGCGGCATTGTCAGCCACCACGAGCGCCCGGACGGGCAGGGCTACCCGCGCGGCCTGCGGGGCCCGAACCTGCCGCTCGAGGGCCTGATCGTGGGCCTGGCCGACAGCTTCGACGCCATGACCTCCGACCGCACTTACCGCAAGGCCATGCCGCTAGACGTGGTCGTCCGCGAGATTCGCACCCACTGCGGCACGCAGTTCGACCCGGGCGTGGCCGAGGTGTTCCTGTCGATGGACCTCGAGGGCCTGCTCGATGAGGCCCGGCGGACGGCCGAGAGCGTCTTCCCCGTCCGGCTGGCCGAGGAGCGAACGCGATGAACGTGACCGCAGAGAGCTACGGGCACGCCGTCATCCTGAACGTGGGCGGCGACCTGACGGAGGACTCGCTCAACGCCTTCCGACAGGCCGTCGACCACCAGCTCGCCGGCGAGGGCGTCGTCGACCTGGTGCTCAACATGGAGAAATTGCAGTTCATCGACAGCCTGGGCCTGGAGTACCTGCTCGAACTTCAGGAGCGGCTGAACGAGCGCTTCGGGCAGGTCAAGCTGCTCAAGTGCGACGAGAACGTCCGGAAGATCATGCAGATCACGCGTCTGGACCGGACGTTCGAGATGTGCGCGGAGGTGTCCGAGGCGATCAAGGCGATTGAGCCGTAAGGGGCGGGTGAGAGGCCGCCGAAGAGGCATGATTCAGGACGCCGGGACAAAGAGGCTTCAGCTCGGTCAGCTTCTGATCGAGATGGGCGCGCTGACGGAGGAGTCGCTCCGCGCGGCGCTGGAGCACCAGCGCGAGAGCAAGGAGGCGCTGCTGCTGGGGGAGGTGCTCCAGAAGCTGGAGATCTGCTCGGAGGAGCAGATCATGGAGGCCCTCGCCCGGGGCTACGGCGTGCCGTTCGCCCGCATCTCGCCGCGAATCGCCGACCCGAAGGTCATCGACCTGCTCCCGCGCGAGTTCCTCGACAAGCACACCGTCCTGCCGCTGTTCAAGGTCCGCAACCAGCTCACCCTCGCCGTCAACGAGCCGGCCAACGTCTTCCTGCTCGAGGAGGTCGGCCGGCTCACCAACTGCGAGATCCTCGTCGTCTGCGCCACGGCCAGGGACCTCAAGGCCACCCTGGAGACCCACCTGCCGTCCGCCAACGTGTTCGTCATCGACGACATCATCGACGACGCCGAGGCGGAGCTGGCGCTGGTGGAGGAGAAGATCGACGACATTTCGGACCTGGAGGCGGTGGCGGACGGCTCGCCCGTGATCAAGCTGGTGAACTACCTGATCCACTGCGCGGTCCGCGAGGGCGCCAGCGACATTCACATCGAGCCGGACGACAAGTCGTTGCGGGTGCGCTACCGCGTGGACGGCAAGCTCTATGAGAAGCTCCGCCCCCCGTACAAGATGCTCCCCGCCATCTCCAGCCGCATCAAGATCATGGCGGGGCTGGACATCGCCGAGCGGCGCCTGCCGCAGGACGGCGGCATCCACGTGCTGATGGACAACCGCCCGATCGACCTGCGCGTCAGCACCATCGCCGGGCAGCACGGCGAGAAGACCGTCATCCGGGTGATCGACAACCGCAACGTCCTGGTGAATCTGGAGAAGCTCGGCTTCGACTACGAGATGCTGAAGCTGTGGCGCAAGGCGGCCAGCGCCCCCAACGGCATCCTGCTGGTGACCGGCCCGACCGGCAGCGGCAAGAGCACCACGCTCTACGGCACGCTGCGGGAGCTCAGCAGCGACGCGGTCAACATCTGCACCGTCGAAGACCCCGTCGAGTTCAACCTGTCCTGGGTCAACCAGTTCCAGGTCAACGAGGGCATCGGCTTCACCTTCGCCGCCGCGCTGCGAAGCCTGCTGCGACAGGACCCGGACATCATCATGGTCGGCGAGGTCCGCGATGAGGAAACCGC
>CAZMDT010000407.1:0-2982 GCA_964564965.1 uncultured Planctomycetaceae bacterium
CGCAAGGTCCACGACGTGCACGTAGTCGCGGATGCACGTGCCGTCCGGCGTGTCGTAATCGTCCCCGTAGATGTGGACCTGCTCGCGCTTCCCGAGCGGCACCTGCAAGACCAGCGGGATCAGGTGCGTCTCCGGCGCGTGGTCTTCGCCGATGTCCCCCGCCGGGTCGGCGCCGGCCACGTTGAAGTACCGCAGCGATACCACCCCCATCCCGTACGCCGCCGCGTAGCCGCGCAGCATGTACTCCACGCACAGCTTGCTCGCGCCGTAGGGGCTGATCGGCTCCAGCCGGTCGGTTTCCTCGATGGGGATGCGCTGCGGCTCGCCATAGACGGCCGCCGTGGAGCTGAAGACCATCCGCCGGACGCCGGCGTCGCGCATCGCGTCGAGCAGCTCCAGGCCGATGATCGTGTTATTGCGGAAGTACTTGTCGGGCTTCCGGACGGACTCGCCGGCCTCGATGAACGCGGCGAGGTGGATCACCAGGTCGATGTCGTGCTCGCGCATCGCCTCGCGCAAAGCCGCGCCGTCCGCCACGTCGGCCACCACCAGCTCGCAGCCCGCCACCGCCGGCGCGTGCCCCTTGCAGAGGCTGTCGTAGATGATCGGTTCGTGGCCGTCCGCCCGCAGGGCCCGCGCCACGTGCGAGCCGATGTACCCCGCCCCGCCGGTCAGCAGTACGTTCATCGAAGGCTCCTCTCGCGGCGGGATTATACGGGCGCGCCGCGGGCTTGGCCACCACGGCTGCCTCGGGCATGGGCTTTGCGCGAGGGCCCGGGTATGCTTCAATGGGCGCTCGAGGCCCGCCGTCTCGGCGCGGTCACGACAGGCACAGCGGACGGAAACGCACGGGCGGTTCGGGAGAATCGCCCGGGTGCGGCGCTGCGCGCGCGGAAAAGGCATGTTCGAACGACTCCTCAACAGCGACCTGCTTCGCCGGGCCGCGGACCGGATCGCGCCGGGACGGGCCGTGCGACTGGCCGGCGTGTGGGGGTCGGCAGGGCCGCTGCTGGCCGCGGCGATCGGGCGTCTGCGCGAGGCGCCGCTGCTGCTGGTCACCGCGCACCTCGACGCCGCCGACGATGCCGTGGACGACATCGAGGTGTTCGTCGAGGGCGAGGGCCCGGCGCAGCTCTTCCCGGCCTGGGACACGGACGTCTTCACGCCGGAGCACGTGAACGACGAGATCGCCGGCGAGCGCCTCCGCATCTGCAACCTGCTGAGCCAGATGTCCGGCGACGAAGCGGAGCAGGCGGCGGGCGAGGCGTTCCGTCACGCCGTCCTCGTCGCGCCCGTCATGGCCCTGCTCCAGCCCGTGCCGTCGAAGCAAGCCCTGCGCGAGGGGCGAATGACGGTGACCCGCCGGCAGCAAATCTCCCCCGACACACTGTCGGCCTGGCTGGTGGAGGCCGGCTTTGAGCACGTCGACCAGGTCGACCTCCAGGGCGAGTTTGCCCGCCGCGGGGGCATCGTGGATGTCTTCGCCGCCGGCGCCCCGGAAGCCGTCCGTATCGAGTTCTTCGGCGACGAGGTCGACTCCATCCGCCTGTTCGACCTCGACAAGCAGCGCAGCACGCGGCAAATCGACGCGTACGACATTCCCGCCATCGCCGCCGGCCGCGCGACCGACCCGCGGCGCACGACGACCCTCATGGAGCACCTGCCCGAGGGCACGATCATCTGCACCGTCGAGCCGGGCGAGGTGTGGGCGCTGGCCGGGGAGGTGCACCGCCGCCTGTCGGAGGACGCCGGCGCCAAGGCGAACGCGGCGGGCCTGCACGACCCGGAGGCGCTGTTCGGGCAGATGGGGCGCTTCGCCAACGTGGGGACGTACGCGTTCCGCCCGAAGTCGGACGAGGCGACGGTGAGCCTGGGCATCCGCTCGGTGCAGCGGCTGTCGGTGAACGCGAGCGAGGCGCTGACGGAGCTGGCGCAACTGGCGGCCGAGTTCGACGTGTGGGTCTACTGCGAGAACCCCGCGGAACGCCAGCGCTTCACGCAACTGCTGCGGTCCTCCTCGGCGGCCGGGGGCCTCGCCGACAAGATCCACACCGGCATCGGGCACGTGGCGGCAGGCTTCCAGTGGCCGGCGGAGCGGCTGGTCGTCGTCGGGCATCACGAGGTCTTCCACCGCTACGCCAAGCGCCGGCGCATCCGCCGCGTCCGCGCGGGCCGGCCCATCGAGTCGCTGCTCGATCTGCACGCCGGCGACTACGTCGTCCACGTCGGGCACGGCATCGCGCGCTTCGACGGGCTCAAGCGCCTCCAGCGCGACGGGCGGCGCGAGGAGTTCCTCGCCCTGCGCTTCGCCGGCAACGCCGTGCTGCACGTGCCCGCCAGCCGCATCAACCTCGTCCAGAGGTACATCGCCCCGCGGCACCTGAAGCCCACCCTCAGCCGGCTGGGGGGCACCGCGTGGAAACACCAGAAGCAGCGCGTCTCGGAGGCGGTGCGCGACCTCGCCGCGGACATGCTCCGCATCCAGGCCATGCGCGAGGCCGTCCCGGGCCGGAGCTACCCCCTCCGCACCGAATGGCAGGACCAGTTCGCCGCCGAGTTCATCTACGCCGAGACGGAAGACCAGCTCGCCGCGATGGAGCAGGTGAACCGAGACCTGGCCGCGCCGCGCCCAATGGACCGGCTCCTCTGCGGCGACGTGGGGTACGGCAAGACGGAGCTGGCGATGCGGGCGGCGTTCAAGGTGGCCGAGGCGGGCCGGCAGACGGCGGTGCTGGTGCCGACGACGGTGCTGGCCGACCAGCACTACCGCACGTTCACCGAGCGGATCGCGGACTACCCGTTCGTCGTCGAGGCCATCAGCCGCTTCCGCACGCCGGCGGAGCAGGCGGACATTCTCAAGCGGCTGGCGGGCGGCCAGATCGACGTGCTGATCGGCACGCACCGGCTGCTGTCGGACGACGTGAGGTTCGCGGACCTGGGGCTGGTGATCATCGACGAGGAGCAGCGGTTCGGCGTGGAGCA